>NZ_JBAPPI010000339.1:0-7871 GCF_049280035.1 Mycobacterium sp.
TCGGTGTGCTGGTCGGCGCGGTGGGCCTGCTCGGCGGCGCGCTGCACCGGCACGCTCGGCGGCGCGGCCCGCTGTGGTCCGTCACTGCGACCGCGGCGGCCACCTGGATAGCGCTGGGCGGAACATCCCTGGCGCGCACCGGCCTGGCGATGGGCGACCTCTTGAGCCGTGACGACGTCGAGGGCGCCAGACGGCTGCTGCCCTCGCTGTGCGGGCGTGACCCGGCACGGCTCGACGCCGCGGGACTGACCCGCGCGGCGGTGGAATCGGTTGCCGAGAACACCTCTGACGCGCATGTTGCACCGCTGCTGTGGGCGACGGTGGGCGGCGTGCCGATGCTGCTCGGGTACCGGGCCGTCAACACGCTCGACGCGATGGTCGGCCACCGCTCGCCGCGGTATGCCCGATTCGGTTGGGCCGCAGCACGTCTGGATGACGCAGCAAACTATGCCGCCGCGCGCCTGACCGCGGCGCTGGTGGTGGCATGCGCGCCGATCGTCGACGGATCGCCGTCGGGTGCGGTACGGGCCTGGCGTCGTGACGCCGCCCGTCATCCCAGCCCCAACGCCGGCGTGGTCGAGGCGGCATTCGCGGGGGCGCTGGGCGTGCGCCTGGGTGGGCCCACTGCCTACCAGTACGAACTGCAGATCCGGCCTACCCTCGGCGACGGAGTGCCGCCAGTCGTGGCCGACCTGCGCCGTGCGGTGCAGCTTTCCCGGGCGGTTCAGGCGTCGGCGACGGTGCTGTGCCTTGCCGTCAGCGCCGCCGTCCGTAGCGGTCGATGAGCTTGTCCTCGACGGTCGCAGGCGCGGGCTTCTCAGTGGGCTCGGTGGGCTCCGTCGGCTCCGTCGGCGAGGGCTGGCTCTTCTCGGCGCGGCGGGCCCGGACCTCGGCGTACACGAAGTAGCCCAGCAGGATCGGTGCGACGACGCCGAACGTGATCCACTGGATGCCGTAGGACAAAAACGGCCCGGCATCCAGGTGGGGGAGCCCGATTACGCCCAGTCCGCCGGGCTGGTTGTCGACCAATTGCAGATAGGACCCGGCCAGCCGGACCCCGGTCAGCGTTGCTATTTGGCGGACGTCTATCGAATAGACCTGCCGCACACCGTCACTGGTGAACGAATCCTTGTCCAATACCGGCTGCTCGGAGTCGCGCAGCCGCGCCGTGATAGTCACCGTCTCGTGCGGAGGCGGGGGGATCGGCGGCACCCGCGAACCCTGCTCGGGTCGCACGTAACCGCGGTCGACCAAAACGGTGGGGCCGCCATCGACGACAAAAGGCACCAGCACCTCCAGCGCCGGATCCCCGTCGGCCACCCGCAACCGGACCAGCAGCTGTATATCCGCCAGATAGTGGCCGGTCGCCGTCACCGTGCGCCATTGCGAGTCCGCGGCCGACGAGTCTTGTTGCGGCAACAGGGTTTTCAACGGCACCGGCGCGGTCGTCAGGGATTTCTGGATCTGGTTGTTCTCTCGCGACGTCTTGGTGTTCTTGCCCAGCTGCCATGGCGCGAGCACGCTGAAACACAAGTAGGTGAATGCGATCACCACCACAGCCAGCGCCACCCAGCCCGGTCGCAGCAAGAAGGCCAGGCGACGCATCAGGGCTGCCCGTCCTGGGCGAGTCGCTCGTCGACCCAAGCGTGCAGACCCGGCAAGGAGGCCTCGATGGCGGCGAAGACCGCTTCGAAGTCGTCGTGGTCGCCGTAATAAGGGTCGTCGACGTCGAGAACATAAGCGCCTGAGCGGGGGTCGAAGGAGCGCAGCATCCGGATGCGCTCGGCGTCGATACCCAGTTGCTGGAGAAGCCAGACGTGGTTGCGGGCCAGCGCGACCACCAGGTCGGCTTCAATGTGGTCGATGCCGATCTGTGCGGCGCTGTGGTTGGTGGGGTAGCCATGCGCGCGCAGCACCCGGTTGGCCCGCTCGTCGGCGCGCTTGCCGACATGCCAGCCGGCGGTTCCCGCACTGGTCACTCGCACGGCGTCGTCCAGACCGCGTTGGCAGATCTGGTGGGCGAACATCTTCTCGGCCATCGGCGACCGGCAGATGTTGCCGGTGCAGACGAACGTGATGTGCAGCCTTGGGGCAGCCTGACGACGATGCGGGCCTGTCAGGGCCTGAGGAGGAGTCGGGCAATCAGATTCAGACACCCAACGCCCTCCGCAGCTCGGCGACCGTGCCGACATGCAGCAGCCCGGTCGTCGTTTCGGTGGCGTCGGCGAAGTCGGCTTGGCCGTATCCCCAGCCGACCACCACCGCCGCGATGCCGTGCGCGGCCGCGCCCTCGACGTCGTGGCGGCGGTCGCCGACCATGAGGACGCGTTCGGGTAGCGGCTGCAGTTGTGCCAATGCGTGGGCCAGCACGTCAGCCTTGGTGGAGCGGGTGCCGTCGATGCTGGCTCCGGCGACGACCTCGAAGTGCTCGTCGAGCCCGAAATGCGCCAGGATCCGGCGTGCGGTCGGCTCGGCTTTGGAAGTGGCCACGGCGAGCCGGATGCCGGCGGCCCGCAGGTCGACCAGCAAGGGGCCAATCCCGTCGAACAGGCTGTTCATCGCCCATCCCCGGGTGGTGTAGTCGGCACGGTAGGCGGCGATCGCGGCATCGGTGTGCTCGCCCAGCCCCATCGCGGACAGGGTGTGGTGCATCGGCGGGCCGACGATCCGGCTGGTCAGGTCGCCCTCGGGCACGTCAGCGCCAATCTGGCCGAGCGCGTGGCGAAAGCTGGACACGATGCCGTCAGCCGAGTCGGTGAGGGTGCCGTCGAGGTCGAAGATCACCAGTTGGGGGGCGGCCGCCGACGATGCGCGCAGCGAAGCGGCGGGAGGAGGGGCCGGCCAATTCGAATCAGCGGCGGAGAGCGTGCCTGTCACGTCCCTATTGTCCAAGATGGCGCGACCAGCCGTTGACCGTGTCCCGATACCTGGCCTCATCGCGAGGTCGTTAGGGTTTCAGACGTGGCGAATCTGGATCCGAGCGCGTCGATTCCGCTCGCGGTCGCGCGCTACCACGGCGATCAGGCCGCCGAACCGGGCATGCTCGACTTCGCGGTCAACGTCCGCCATGCACATCCGCCGGCCTGGCTGGTGCAGCGGCTGGCCGCAAGGTTGCCGGATCTGGCGCGCTACCCCGGCGCCGACGACGAGCACGCGGCGATACAAGCGATCGCGGGCCGTCACGGCCGTGCCCGCGACGAGGTCGCAGTGTTGGCCGGAGCCGCCGAAGGATTCGCGTTGCTTCCCAACCTGCGTCCGACGCTGGCGGCGGTGATCGCGCCATCGTTCACCGAGCCGGCCGTGGCGCTGAGGGCGGCCGGTGTCCGCGTCCAGCACGTCGTGCTTGACCGGCCGTTCAGCTTGGCCGACGCGCAGCTGCCCGACGACGCTGACCTCGTCGTGGTGGGCAACCCAACCAACCCGACATCGGTTTTGCACACCCGCGAACAGATCCTCGCGTTGCGCCGACCCGGGCGGCTCGTGGTGGTGGACGAGGCGTTCGCCGATTCAGTTCCCGGCGAGCCGGAATCGCTGGCCGATGAGCCGCTGCCCGACGTGCTGGTAGTCCGCAGTCTGACCAAGACGTGGTCGCTGGCTGGCCTGCGGGTCGGCTACGCACTGGGTGCGCCCGACGTGTTAGCGCGGTTGACGGCTGAGCGGCCGCACTGGCCGGTGGGCACCCTGCAACTGACGGCCATCGCGGCCTGTTGTGCACCCGACGCCGTGGCGGAAGCGGCAGCGGAAGCTCGACGTCTGGCGGTGTTGCGCACCGAGATGGTTTCTGGCCTGCGGTCGGCGGGTGTCGAGCCAGTCGATGGCCGTGCGCCATTCGTGTTGTTCACCGCTGACGACGCCGAGTTGATGCGAAAGCATCTGCACACCAAAGGAATTGCGGTGCGACGATGTGACACGTTCATCGGCTTGGACGGGCGATATCTGCGGGCCGCGGTCCGACCGGAGTGGCCGCTGCTCGTTGCGGAGATCGCCGACATGGCGAAAAGTGGGGTACTCCGATGACCGTGCGGCTGGCCGGTGTCATCGACGTGCTGGACGAGGCCTATCCGCCCGGGCTGGCCGAGTCGTGGGATTCGGTCGGCCTGGTGTGCGGCGATCCCGACGACCAGCTGAGTTCGGTGACGGTCGCCGTCGACGCCACCGCGGCGGTGGTCGACGAGGTTCCCGACGGTGGTCTGCTGCTGGCCCACCATCCGCTGTTGTTGCGGGGCGTGGACACGGTGGCAGCCAGTACCGCCAAGGGTGCGCTGGTGCACCGCCTGATCCGTTCCGGCCGTTCGCTGTTCACCGCACACACCAACGCCGACTCGGCATCGCCGGGGGTGTCGGACGCGTTGGCGCACACGCTCGGGCTGACCGTCGAGGCGGTGCTGGAGCCCTCGCATGTGGTGCCGGGTTTGGACAAGTGGGTGATCTTCGTACCGCCGGAGAACGCGGAGGCGGTGCGGGCCGCGGTTTTTGCGGCCGGCGCCGGCGTAATCGGCGACTATTCCCAATGCAGCTGGAGCGCCACCGGCACCGGCCAGTTCTTGCCGGGCCATGGAGCCGCGCCGGCTATCGGGAGCGTCGGCGCCGTAGAGAAAGTGGTCGAGGATCGGGTCGAGGTCGTCGCACCAGCGCGGGCCCGGCGCGAGGTGCTGTCGGCGATGCGGGCCGCGCATCCATACGAGGAGCCGGCGTTTGACATCGTCGCGTTGGCACCGCCGCCCGCTGACGTCGGGCTAGGGCGAATCGGTTCGCTGACCCAGCCAGAGTCGTTGAGCGCGTTCGTTTCCCGAGTCAGGGCAGGGCTGCCGCAAACGTCGTGGGGGGTGCGCGCGGCAGGCGACCCGGACATGACCGTGTCCCGCGTCGCGGTCTGCGGAGGAGCCGGCGACTCGCTGCTGGACGCCGCGGCGGCCGCAGGAGTGCAGGCCTATGTCACGGCCGACCTGCGCCATCACCCCGCCGACGAGCATTGCCGTGTTTCTGATGTGGCCTTGATCGATGTTGCCCATTGGGCCAGCGAATACCCATGGTGTGAACAGGCTGCCGATGTCTTGCGGTCGGCTTTCGGCGCCGACCTCGCGGTACGCGTGTGCCCGATCCGCACCGATCCGTGGAACGTCGACAACGCCTCCGGGAGAGATAACTGATGAAAGCCGCAGTCGCGCAGCAGCGTTCGCTGCTCGAAGTTATGGGTCTGGACGCTGAACTATCCAGGCTCGCGCACCGCGCCGGCCACTTGCCCGAGCGCCAAGACTACGAGCGACTACAAACCGATCAGGTGGCCGCCGATGACCGGCTGGGGGCGCTGCGAATCGCGTTAGAAGACCTGGACGCTCAGATATCACGCTTCGAGCTGGAGATCGACGCGGTGCGCCAGCGCGAGGAGCGGGACCGTTCGCTGCTTCAGTCGGTCGCAGACGCCAAGCAATTGTCGGAATTGCAGCATGAGCTGGACACCCTGCAACGCCGCCAATCCAGCCTGGAGGATTCGCTGTTGGAGGTGATGGAACGCCGCGAGCAGCTGCAAGCGCAACAGACGGCTGAGCTAGCTCAGAGCGAGGCGTTGCGGGCTGATTTGGCCGCTGCGCAGCAGGCTCTCGACGGCGCACTCGACGAGATTGACCAGGCCCGTCGTCTTCGTTCGACGCGGCGCGACGAACTGACCGCGGCGTTAGATGCCGAGCTGATCGCGATTTACGAACGACAGCGTGCCGGCGGTGGCCCTGGTGCGGGAGCACTGCAGGGCCGCCGGTGTGGGGCCTGTCGCATCGAGATCGACCGCGGCGAGTTGTCCAGGATCTCAGCGGCGGCTGAAGATGATGTGCTGCGGTGTCCTGAATGCGGCGCGATCTTGTTGCGAGTCAAAGGCGTAACCCAGTGAAGGTCATCGTCGAAGCCGATGGCGGGTCACGCGGCAACCCGGGACCGGCAGGCTACGGGTCGGTGGTCTGGACAGCTGACCGGTCGACTGTATTGGCTGAAAGCAAGCAAGCGATCGGCCATGCCACCAACAACGTCGCCGAATATCGCGGACTGCTCGCGGGTTTGGAGGAGGCGGCAAAGCTGAAGGCCACCGAGGTCGCCGTTTCGATGGATTCCAAGTTGGTGGTCGAGCAGATGTCCGGGCGTTGGCGGGTCAAGCATCCCGACCTCGCAGAGCTCAACGCGAGGGCGCGTGCACTGGCGGCGCGGTTCGAGCAGATCAGCTACACGTGGATTCCGCGAGCGCAGAACTCCTACGCCGATCGGTTGGCCAACGAGGCGATGGACCTCGCTGCTGAGGCCGAAGAGAGCGGTGATTCAGCGACGACGGCCCAAGCAGCCGAAACCCCTTCGCCGCCAGGCTGGACTGGCGCGCGTGGTATCGCCACCCGGCTGTTGTTGCTGCGCCACGGCCAGACCGAGTTGTCGGTGCAGCGGCGCTACTCGGGACGCGGTAACCCGCCGCTGACCGAGCTTGGGCGCCAGCAGGCCGACGCCGCCGCCCGGTATCTGGCGCAACGTGGCGGGATCTCGGCAGTGGTCAGCTCGCCGCTGCAACGCTGCTACGACACCGCGACGATGGCCGCCAAAGCGCTGGGTTTGAACTTGACCGCCGACGACGACCTGATCGAGACGGATTTCGGCGCATGGGAAGGCCTCACGTTCGCTGAGGCCGCCGAACGTGATCCCGAATTGCATCGACAGTGGCTGCGGGACACCAGCACAGAGCCGCCGGGCGGGGAAAGCTTTGATCACGTGAGCCAACGGGTCTGCCGGGCGCGAGACCGGATCGTGGCGGACTACGCCGGCACCACCGTGCTGGTGGTGTCGCATGTGACTCCGATCAAGATGCTGCTGCGCCAAGCCCTCGACGCTGGGCCGGGCATCCTTTACCGGCTACACCTGGACCTGGCGTCGTTGAGCATCGCCGAGTTTTACCCGGATGGGGCTTCTTCGGTGCGGCTGGTGAACCAGACCGGCTATCTGTAACTTCCTTCAGGCGGCGTCGTGAAAGATCAGCCCCAATGCGTAGCGCTCACCCGAACGCACGACCGACAAGCCATGGCGCACTGGTGCGGCCGACCAGCCGCGAGCCGACCGCACGGGCCGGTCGCGGGTGGTGAACAGGTAACCGTGCCCCTGCGGGAGTTGGGTAGCGGTGCCGCGTGATTGGGCTCGCGGCCGCTGTTCGACGAGCATGAACTCCCCGCCGGCGTACTCGGTCTCCGAGTTGCTTAGGTTGATCACCACTTGAAGTGGAAACACCAAGTCCCCGTAGAGGTCTCGGTGAAGAGCGTTCCAATCGTTCGTTCCATATCTGAGGACCAGCGCGGTGGATCTCGTCTGACCGGCGGCATGGCACATGTCCAGCCATTCGTCCAGGCTGTCCGGCCAAGGAGCATCCCGGCCAAGCTTGGCCCACCAATCCCGGGCGATCGGCAACAGCCGTGGATACAGCGCCTGCTTGAGGTGCTCGATAGGTTCGGGATAGGGAGCGCGGAAGTATCGATACTGTCCGGACCCATAGCGACGCGGCCCCATGTCGATGGTGGCGCGAAACAGTTGATCCTTCGTGTACAGCTTGCGCAGCCGTTGGGTCTCGGTGGGCGTCAAGAGCCGAGGCAGCAGCGCTCCGCCGTAGTCGTCGACGGCAGCGGCGATGGCGGTCCAGTCACCGGCGTCGACGCGGTTGTCCCATCGGGTCGCCCGCATCAGCTGCGTCCTCTCTTCGCTCCCTGCTCTGTAGACGATAGGGATGCCTCGGACGTGAGGACGATTCTTGTCGGCGGGGCGGTGTAACATCGAACGCATGTTCGAGAAATTGGCGGTAGTCGATCCGGCCTGCGAGGAATCGGTGCTGGTCGAGCGCATCGCCGAGCTGGAAC
>NZ_JBAPPI010000340.1:0-6965 GCF_049280035.1 Mycobacterium sp.
GGGTGAGGGGCCCCATCCGCCTTTGAATCGGGTGTCCGCGATGACCCCGAGCCCCCAACTTTGGCCGCTTTCCACTTGACCCATCAGGTTGAAGATCGACGCATTGCCGCTGTCGCACACCGCCCCAGCGGTGAACCGGGCCTGGTTGGTCAATGACCATATGGTCTGGCCGAAGGCCGTGAACGGGGGCCGCCTTCTCTGCCACTCCACCGTCGTCGGATCGCCATATTGACTCAGGACAGCTTCCATTTTGTGCGCTGCCGGGACGGGATCGCCGAGTCCCGCCCAGATTTTCTCGGCAGCGGCGTTGTCCGACTCGGTGATTGCGGCTCGCATCAAATCGGTGGGCGGGTTTTGTTCGCGCAAGGCGGCTATGGTGAGCGGGACTTTCGAGGTCGACCACGCGGGTCCGCTTGTCCAGTCGCCGAAGACAAGCTGCTGTGGGTTGGCGCCCACCCCGCGGATGACGATACCCATCTTGGCGTTCAGCTTGTTCTCCAACGTGGCGAACTCTGCGGCCAACGATTTGTCAGCGCCGGCGGCAGGCGATTCCGGTGCAGTCGTCGTCGCCACCGGCGCCGGCGCCGGCGCGGCAGCAGTGTGGCGAACCGAGGGGTTGGTCGGCGACGACGGGGATGCAGGAGCTGAACGGTGCTCGGAAGATGCGCAGCTTGTCAGGACGAGACAGGCCGTTACCACGAGTGTCACCACACCTACAACCGACCACCGGATGTTGTTACCGCACGTGTTCATAGGCATTCGCAATCCGAACGTTTCAGGTACCAGGTGCTTTTCCGCTGAGATAGGCGACTATCCCGTCGGTGACTGCTGCGGCATATTTCGCTCGCCCATCCGCGCTCTGCATTTGTGCCGCATCGTCGCCGTTTTTCATGTTCCCGAGCTCGACCAGAACTGCCGGGTATTGGGCCAGATTCAGGCCCGCGAGATCGGCGCGGCCGTACAGACCGTCAGACCCAATGTAGGTGGACGGTTGAAGACCTGATGCGAGCAGGGAATCGCGCATCGCGTGCGCCAGCTGCACGGCAGGGCCGCCCTGGGCGTCGTTCAGCGGTGGACTGGAGTAGTTCACGTGAAATCCCCGGCCGGTCGCCGGTCCCCCGTCGGCGTGAATGCTTACGATCGCGTCCGGATGCATCGCGTTGGCCAATGCGGCGCGTTGATCAACGCAGGGCCCGACTGAATTGTCGTCATCCCGGGACAACTGGGTACGCGCACCCATCTGGTTGAGCGCATCACGGATACGCAGGGTGACGTCCCAGTTAAAGGCGTGTTCGGGGTAGCCATCGTTGGTCGCAGTGCCCGTCGTGTTGCACTGCTTCGTACCGCCCCGCCCGTTTTGGACTTGCCGGGTGATCGAGGAGTCGTACACACCGTTGTGGCCGGGGTCCAGAAAGACCGCCCTTCCGGCGAGGCTGGTGGCCGAGGCTTTGGGTGCGTCGAAAAGTGCCGCCGGGGCGAGGCTCACTATTAGCAGCGCGACGCCCACATGGTTCACGGCTTTCCGCCGCAAAACGGATCGCAGTCTGGCGCACACAGGCGGTGAAGGCGGACCGAGCACCGCAGGATAGTAGCAATCGACCCACATGTTTCGCATCGCGCCGTCAACAGCTGATGGCGCTATGCACGCCCGAGAATTGCGCAAGCCGCTGGGTGTCGCGGACCGGGGCGGTCGCGGTGTTCGAGAGTCGAACCAATGGCCTGTCGTCGAATAACATTGGGATCGTTGGGAATACACCGACTAGTAGAGGTAGACCTTGGCGTTGTTTCCTCCGGTGCACGTTATCCAGGGGTCGTCGCCATTCACGGCGCAGGTCATGATGAAGTTGTCGCCGGAGCATGAGACGGGCATGGGGGCGTTCGCGCTGACCTGCGGGCACGGAATCGTGCCCGCAGCGATGACCTGACGTGAGTCGCGGCTAGGGGAGGGATAGCTGTCCCAATAGGCCACCAGCACATTGTCCGCGAATTGGCAAGAAGTTTCATCGGTTCCGCGCCCGGAGTTGGTTGCCCAACCTGAGCGGCCCGGCAGCTGGTACCCGTTTGGACAGCTCACACCGTGAGTGTCCGGCGTCTCTACCAGAGGGGGACGGACCGATGCGGTCGGAGGAGCCCATGAACTCGTCGTCGGGGTGGAATACGAAGCAGAAGGGGAAGCCGTAGCTGAAGCCGTAGCTTCGCTACCGGATGAGCTTGACGGTGTGGTGTTGTTGTGGCTGGCGAGCGCCACCGCGATCGCAATCACCGCGACAATAGCCACGGCTGCCACGGTGACGGCGGCAAAAATTTTGGCCGAGGAAGCCGGTTGGCTCGGTGGTGGCGCCGGCGGGGCGAACGGCGGCCGGGACTGCAGCGGCGGTGGCGGTGGTGGCGCTGAGGGGCGGCTTGGTGGTCGGGAGTGCACGATCGGTGTCGGTGGTGGAGCAGGTGGGACGCTGACCGGTGTTGGAGTGGGCGTGGCGGTCTTTTTTTGGTGTTGGGCTTGTTCGATGGCGTGGCCCAGCACGTAGGTCCAGGCCTCGGGCAGCGGGCGCTGTTGAGGCGCCTTGCTGAGCGTGTCGGTGATGATTTGCCGCAACAGCCCAGGTGTGGATGAGGGAAGGTGCTGAAGATTTTTGGTGTCGTGGTCACCGGCGACCAGCCGCAGAGCCAACAACCCCAACTTGTAGGCATCGGAATAGATGGTGGCCAATTCCTCACCGGCAGGTGTCTCCCAGCCCGGCGTCTCCATCTGAGGCAGGGCCGACACGCGGTTGATGCGCATCGCGTCACAGTCGATGAAATAGACAGCCTCATGCGGAGTCAACGAGAACAGTAGGTTCTTCGGGGAGATATCCCCCACGCACACACCGTGCTTGTGCAAAAACGCCAACCCCGAGGCGACCTCGCGCAACAACGCATAGCGTTGCGCCTCATCGATAACGATGCCACGTGCCGCCAACACCGAGGAATGATTCAACAAGTGCTGGAACTCCGCGGCCGTGCTGGAGACACCTTTGACCGTGGTCAGCGGGATGAAAAACTCATCAGGAATGGCGGGCATCACGAACCCCGTTGAGGCGCCGCCGTCTTCGACAAGGGCACACGGCCACGCCGCAACCGAGACCAACCGCTCGGCCTGCGCATACGACAGCGAATCCTCCACCAGGGCCGGCATCGCGGCCAGCGCGGTGAAATCGATGCCGGCCAACGTCTGGGGTTTGTACTCCTTGTAAACCATCGACGCCGCGAACTTGGTCTTCACGTTAGGCGCGCGATAAACCACACCCTGCCCGCCCTGGCCGATCTTGGTCAGCACCCCCAGCCTGTCGCGCTCAATCACCTGCCGCGTCTTCACAGACTTACCCCTCTGCTGAGAACGCGGGGTCGCAGCCAGGGTCGAGCCGGCGGGCTGTTGATCGTCATCGCGGTTCGACTCGGCAAGCAACGTCGGAGCAGAGTGCGGGCCGTGCGATCCGGTAGTGGTCAGGGCTTGCTGGGCGGCGGTGGCCAGCTCACGAGCACTCTGATAGCGCTGGTCAGGCTTTTTGGCCATGCCCGCCGCGATCACCTCATCAAACCCAACCGGAACAGCGGAATTGACGCCGCTGGGTTTGGGCGGGGGCAGCGTCAGGTGCCCGCCGATCTGTTGTTCCATACTGTCGCCGGGGAAAGGCTGGGCGCCGGTCAAGCACTCATAGAGCACACACGCCAGCGAATAGACATCGGCGCGGGCATCAGCAGTGCCGGCGGTGAATCGCTCGGGGGCCATATAGGCCCAGGTGCCCACCATCATGCCGGTACTGGTCAGTTTGGTGGCCGTCGCGTCGTGAGCGATACCGAAATCGATCAGATACACAAAATCGTCGCGGGTCACCAACGCATTGGAGGGTTTGATATCGCGGTGCACCAGGCCAACGGCATGCGCAGCGTTGAGCGCAGAAGCCAACTGCGCAATCACATACACGGCCCGCTGCGGACTCATCGGCCCGTCACGCGCCAGCAAACCCTGCACGTCGATCCCGTCGATAATCGGCATCACCAAATACAACTGGCCGTCGACTTCCCCGGTGTCATAAATCGGGATGATGTGGGGCTCAGTCAGCCGGGCAGCGGTGTGGGCCTCACGACGAAATCGCTCCCGATAACCCGGCTCGGCGCTTAACTGGGTAGGCAACACTTTGACCGCCACATCCCGGCCGATCACACTGTCATGGGCCTTAAACACCTTGCCCATGCCGCCCTCGCCGATCACCCCGATCAGCCGGTACCGGCCAAACACCACCTCATCCACCGCGGCCTCCAATTACCCACGCTGGCCAATGCTAGCGAACCGCCCCCTTCCCGGCGGGCGATTCACCAACCTGTCCGGCCGCCATATTCCGAGCCCCCATCGTGCGCGCAGCAACGAATAGCGTTGCGCGTCGTCGATATCGATGCCACGGGCTTGTCATCGCAGACCATCGACAGCACCGGGCTGACGCGGCGGCGCTGGGCTGCGGGGGGAGGCCTGCTTTCGTGGCCACACCGCGACCAAAGTTCGGTCGTCATCGAAGGTTTCGCGGCTGAAGTCCACGGCGTGGGCAAACTCGATTAGCGACGGCACCGACGGCTTGGTCAACACCTCGCGAAACAGGTCGCCCACCCCGCCCTGTCCGGTGCCCAGCGGATCACCGATGCCGTCGGTGGCGATCAACAACACATCGTCGTCTGCGAAATCGACCACCGCACGCGTCACTTCGTTTGGCACGCGGGGCAATCCAACGACTGCTGATGACGCGATCCCGGAGTCCGGCACCGTCTTCCCGGCGAGGATTTCGACGAATTGTCCTGCCGAGAGCAGCCAGGCAACCGAATCACCCACACTCATCAGAGAGGCGCGCAAGGTCCGCGGACCGGTGGGCTCGATGACCGCACACACCAAAGTCGTCGCGAGTTCCTGTTCGGCACGCACTGGGTCGGGCGCGTCCAATCCCAGAAGGGCTTGCGCTCGCTCAATGAGCGCCCACGCGGCACTCTTGATCAGGGCCAACCAATCAATATTGGTGACGTCATCTCCGAGGTTGGAGTGCAGCCAATCGGCACTTTGCCTGGTGGCGACGCTCGCGCCGATATGCGATTGCGGTGCCTCCGAAACACCGTCGGCGACAACGACAATCACGCGTCCATCGGCCAGATGATGCAACGCGAAATCATCCTGACGGGGTGCGCCGTTGTAGCGGTGCAGATGTCCGCGCTGCGACACCCCACGCACGGTCATGGCGTCGGTAGACCACCCATCGATCATCAAATCGGGACGAAAAGGCAACGAGCAATAGCCCGTACCGATCGGTGACGGCTCCACGCTCGGCGACGGTGATCCCACCGTAATTTGCGGGACGACGGTGGCACCGACGACCTCGGCGGCCCCTGACACATCAGAGACCGATGCGCTTGGCCTGACCGTCGGCGGCTCTGCGGCGAGAGCTGTCGACTGGACGGTTGGCCGGTCCACCGGCACGGTGGAGTCCTCGTCGCGGGGTCCCCCGTGTTTTCGCCTCGGCCAGGCCATCATGTACGCCGGGCCTACACGAAGTCGACGGCCAAGGTAAACCCTTCTGGCTTTTCAAATTGCAGTTCAGCCAATCCGGTAGCGATGGCCTGCCCGGAGCTAATCACCGACTGCGTCAGAGAGGTAATGAACTCTGAGATCGCCTCACCCGCGTCCACCCCGCGGGCGGCGACGAAGGCGAAGTGGGGCTTGGTCGCTAGCTCGGCAACGACGGCCGCGTCGGCGTCCCCGATTCCAAAGGCAAGGATGTTGGGTGCTGCAGGTTCGGCGAGCAGATTCGCTCGAACTGAGCGCCAATCCTCGTTTTGGTTCGGCAGACCATCGGTTAAGAAAAACACCGCCGGCCGATGCACCGTGTATCCCTGAGCCTTCAAGCTGGGAATGTCAACCCTGATCCGGTAAGCGAGCTGGTCGAAGGCGGCGGCATACGAGGTGAGGCTCTGGGCGGTCAACACCGGCATCCCCTGAAGCACACGCAAGTCAGCGGGTTCAAGATAGGTAAACGCCGTGTCGGAAAAGCCGATTACCGATAACCGCACCTTTGCGGCGGCGAACGACTCACGTTGCAAAGCGTCGTGCAGCGAGGCTAGGCCATCGTTGAGTTCGCCGATATTGCGCCCCATCGAGCCGGACTCATCGGCGACGAAGTAGACCAGAAGAATCGATCCCTTAGGCTCCACCAGGGGACACCCCCTCTCACACTGACCGGGTCGGACCACCACTGCCTGTAATCCCGGCCGTCAGAGTTTAACTGCCGCGTTCGCAGACCAGCACCTCTTTCGCTGCATTGGCTCAACGGATGAACGCTGTTCACGACCGCGCACCGCTGTGCCATACACCGACTCGAAAACCAACCAATGACGTAACCCATATCAGTGGGTGGTTAAGCCGATTGACAGATACCGCGCCGGCCCTATCGCGGACCAGAGCAGCCTCACGGTGAGGCGTGTGTGGTCAACATGCAACCCTCCAGGCAGATGCCAGGATTTAAGTTCTTGGCTGTGCGAAGCAACCCACCTTCGTCGGAACCGTTGTCCGGCCGTCTAATTCGGCGAAAGGAAGCGACCCGGTGACTGCGCGATCGTCGCCAACTGCAACGCTGAACCGGGGAGCACGGTCAGCGGGCCAGGCCGTAATTCCAACCGATTCAGCCGCACGCCGGGTGAATACCGACGGCACGGAAAGAATAGTGATCGGTAACGCCACTGATGGCTGCCGCCCGCGCTATTCTCCCTTTCGCGGGTGCAGTTCAGTCAACCGGGAGGATCTGCCCATGACGACACCCAACCAGCCCGGCTGGTACGACGACCCCCACGACTCGAACGCACAGCGTTATTGGGACGGTCAGGACTGGACACCGCACCGTCAGCGAAAGCCCGCTTCGCCGACCGCTCGGCCTTCCGTCACGCCCCCGCTG
>NZ_JBAPPI010000341.1:0-6451 GCF_049280035.1 Mycobacterium sp.
CGGCAACATCATGGTGACCGGATTTCGATAAATGACGAACAGGATGAGCAGGACCATGAGCACGACGGCGGTCTCGATCACATGCATATCGCGAATACCGATGTACGTGAGGTCGTCGCCGGTGGCCGCCGGGCCGGTCAGGTTTGCAGTCAGCGTGGATCCCGCGACGGTTTGTTTGACGATGTTGGCGACCCGCCCGTACGCCGCGTGCAATTCGGGTGTACCCACTCCGCCGGCGAGCACCATTGGCAGGTACCAGGCTTTGTGATCCTTGCTGGTCATGGCCTCGCGCAGGGCCGGTGTGCTGATGAAATCCTGCAGCAAAACGATGTCTCGAGTGTCCGGCCGCAGGTTGTCGGCCAGCGCGCGGTAGGTGGCGTCGTCGGAGGGGTCCAATCCCGTCTCGTGGGTCAGAACCACCAACAGGACGTTCTCATTCTCTGACCCCGATTGGTGAAACGCCTCGGATATCTGCCGGGTGGTGACCATCACCGGCGCGTTGGACGGCAGGATAGCGACCGGCCGCTCGCTGGCCATCTTTGTCAGCGGTGGAAACGTCAGCGACAGAACGGCGGCCAGCGTGACCCAGAACCCGATGACGACCCAGGGCCACCGCACCACAAAGGCGCCCACCCCTCCGAAGAGGCCGTTGGCTTCGGGCGCAGTCGCTGCGTCAGCCCCCCGCGACATCCGGTTAGGTTACCGGCAATTTGCCCGATCCGAGGGTCTTCGGCGCAGCCGGTCGGGCGCGCCTAACCGCGCAGTTTCCGGCCGATCCGCAGGGCGGGCAGCAGCACACTGCGCGGTGCGAACCGACCGCCGAGGCTGGCCACCTTCGGCACCAACCCGGGCACGACGCTGCGCTTACCGTCGAGCATCCCCGCGATCGCGGCTTCAGCAACGTCGTGCGGCGAGACTTGTGCGAAGCCCATGTTTACGTGTTCGGCGTCGGCGATCTGTGCCCACTCGGTCGGCACCGGGCCCGGACACAAGACCGTGCACGAGACCCCCGTTCCGTGCAGCCCCTCGTGGACGGCTTCCGAGAAGGTCTGGACGAAGGCCTTGCTGGCCGAGTAGACCGCCATGCCCGGCAACGGCTGGAACGCCGCGATGGAGGCGATATTGAGCACCGCTCCCGCGCCGCGATCGACCATGCCGGGCAGCGCCGCATGGGTGAGCTCCATCAGCGCCAGCGCGTTGAGCGTGATTTGTTCGCTTTCTCGCTCGACCGGCAACGTGTGGAACACCCCGCTGGTGCCGAAGCCGGCGCTGTTGCACAAGCCGGCTATCGGTTCGCTGCGCAGCCGCTCGGCCAGTTGTCCCCGGCACCCGGCGTCGCCCAGGTCGAGCGGCATGACGTCGACCCCGACCGAGTGCTGCGTGCGCAGCTCATCGGCGAGCTCGTCCAGGCGTTCCCGACGGCGGGCGACCAACACCAGCGGGTAGCCGCGCCGGGCCAGACCATTGGCCAGCTCGGTGCCGATGCCCGAGGAGGCGCCGGTGATGACGACGGCCGCCTGGTTGCTCGGTTTCGGAAGGCTCATGATTACCTCACCAGTGGATTCCGCGGGTAGCCCGCACGAACGTTTCGCTTCTCGGGTCGAATTCCGGTGTGTGGCTGTCGGATTCGTCTCCCTTGGCCGCCGACGAGTCACCGAACATGCCGAACGCGCGGTTGCGCACCCGGTCCATGACGGCCGGGTTGACGGCGTCGGCGACGGCGGCGAGCTGCCCGAACGGTGAGCTGGCCCGCCGGGGCCGGTGCACGATCGCATCGGTGATCACGCCGGCCGCCTGGTCGGGAGTCAGCGCTGGGAACTTGTCATACATCTTGGTCGGGCTGATCATCGGCGTCCGCACCAACGCCATATGCACGGTGGTGAACTTGATGTCGTCGCTGACGACCTCGGCCTGCAGCGCGTCGCACAGGCTGTCCAACGCTGCCTTGCTGGCGATGTAGGCGCCGAACCGCGGCGCGCGAGTCTGCACACCGACCGAGGACACGTTGATGATCTGCCCGAACCCACGTTCCCGCATACCGGGAATGAATTTGAGAATGAGCTGTACCGCGCCGAGGTAGTTCAGCTGCATGGTGCGCTGATAGTCGTGAATGCGGTCGTAGGACAGCGCCAGCGAGCGCCGAATCGATCGTCCGGCGTTGTTGATCAGGATGTCGACGCCGCCGAGATCGGCGAGCACATTGTCGGCCATCGCGGCGATGGCATCCATGTCGGACAGATCGCACGGGTAGACATGCGCGGTGCCGCCACTTGCTCGAATTTCACTGGCGACCTTTTCCAGGTTTTCCTGGGTACGCGCGACCAGGACCACCTCGCCGCCGGCTTCCGCGATCTTCTTCGCCGCTGCTTCGCCGATGCCCGACGATCCGCCGGTGATGAGGGTGATCGTGCCGTCGACGGCATCGTCCAGCGTGCGCCCCTGCACCGCATCGAGCAGATTACGCAGGTAGAAGGGTCGGTATCGGCCGGCTGAGTTTGGGGTGTTGAGGAGGTCGGACACCGCGGCGAACGGCTTCTCGACGAGACCGGTCAGATCACCCAGATTCATAGAATTCTCGCTCCCCGTGATGTTCTCCGTGGATTCCCCACCGAGTCTCTCCTAGAACGGTCGAACTTTCCGGTGATTCTCTGGCAATCGGCTTGTTACGCCGGGTAATCGCTCGGTGATGGCTCGCTAACTGTTGGGCAACCGCGGGATGGTCCGCTAGGGGCATGCGAATGCTCTCAATTCTCCGCAAGCACAAAGCCGACACCGTCTACGACCGGATCGGCGGCCATGAGGCTCTCGAAGTCGTCGTCGAGGACTTCTACTGCCGCGTGCTTGACGACGATCACTTGTCGGGCTTTTTCGCCGGAACGAACATGAACCGGCTGAAGGGCAAGCAGGTCGAGTTTTTCGCGGCTGCCCTCGGCGGGCCCGAGCCGTACAGCGGCGCGCCGATGAAGCGAGTCCATCAGGGTCGCGGGATCACCGTGCATCACTTCAACCTGGTGGCCGGGCACTTGACGGACTCATTGTTGGCGGCCGGTGTGCCCGAGGCGACGATCGCCGAAATCCTCGGTGCCATTTCACCGTTGGCCGCCGACATCGCATCGGATCACGCCACGGCCGACGTCTGATCGGCCCCATCACACTTCGCCGAGCGTGCGTCGGCTGCGAATTGTCTCGGCCTGGGTCCCGCGTCGACTGCACGCTCGGCGAACCTCACCGTTACAGCGCGGCGTCCGATAACAAAGGATCTCCAGACAAGGCTCTACCCCTCCTCTTTGTTGTCCTCTAAGTTGTCCTCTAGCTTGGTGTTCGTCAAGCTGAGGAGGCGGGCATGAGCGTGTACCGGGTCACCGAACTCATCGGGACGAGCCCGACGTCATGGGAGGACGCGGCGACCGAGGCTGTGCGGCGAGCACAGCAGACCATCGAGGACATCCGTGTCGCCGAAGTCCTCCAGCAGGACATGGCGATGGACGAAACGGGTGGGATCACCTTCCGGACCAAGCTTCGGATCTCCTTCAAGATCCGGCCAGCCAATACGGCGGCAAGCGGCTCTTAGCGGGCGGCGAGGTTCTCGAGCCGGTCGCGCAGGTAATCGGCCACGCCGCGATCCTTGGTGAGCTCAATCGCCCGTCGATACGCCGATCGGGCTTCGTCAAAGCGCCCGGCCCGGGCCTGCAGGTGCGCGCGCGTCGTCCAGGCGGGCTGGAACCGCTGCGCCGCCGGATCGGTGATCGCGTCCAGCGTCTGCAGACCGGCATCCGGTCCGTCGATCTCGGCATCGACGGCCGCCAGAGCCACCGCCCCACCCAAGGACGGCGCGACCCGAAGCAGAGCACGATGCAAGCGACGCAGTGCGGGCCAGTCCACCGGTCTGCTGCAGTGTGCCGACTGGATCGCCGCCTCGTACTGGTAGCGGCCCGGTCGACCAAAGCCGTGGGCCCGGCGCAGCAAGGCCTCGCCGCGGGTGATCAGCGCCGAGTCCCACAGTGCCGGGTCTTGTTGGTCGAGCGGCACGAACGCACCATCGCCGGCGCGTCGGGCCGCTCGGCGCGACTCCGAGAAACAGACCAGCGCCGCCAGACCCAGCGCCTCGGCTTCGTCGGGAAGCAGCTCGACGAGCACCAGCGCAAGATGAAGCGCCTCAGCGGACAGCGATTCGTCGGCAGCACCTGCTGCTTGCCAGTCGATCGCATACGCGCCGTACACGGCCTCGAGCACAGCGGGCAACCGCTCGTCGAGGTCGGCGCGGGCGGGGAGTACGAACGGGATGCGGGCGTCGCGGATGCGACGTTTGGCGCGTACCAGCCGCTGGGCCATCGTCGCGGCGGGCACCGCGAACGCCTCCGCAATCGCCGCGGCGTCGACGCCGAGCACGGTCTGCAGCATCAACGGGGTGCGGCAATTTGCGGCGATCGCCGGGTGAGCGCACACCAGCATCAACTCGAGACGCCGGTCGGGAAGGGCGTCGGTGTTGAATTCGATTGTATCGCCTGGAATTTCGGATATCGGGTCGGTCATCCGGTAGGCGTGTGATTTCCAGTGGTCGCGCAGCCGGTTGCGGGCTACGGTGAGCACCCAGCCTTCCGGGTTGGCGGGGATGCCCTCGGCCGGCCATCGGGTCAGGGCCCGCTCCAGCGCGTCGGCGATGGCGTCCTCGGCGGCGGCAATGTCGCCGTTGCCCGCGGCGAGCACCGCCAGCAGCCGGCCGTAGCTGGTGTGAACCAGCTCGGCGACCCGATCCTGCGCCTCACTCAGGGCTGTACCAGCCTTTGCCGCTGGCGTAGGTGACCGCGACGGGCCGGATCTCGACGGAACCCCAGTCGGCGGCCGGGCAGCGCTTCGCCCACGCCAATGCGGCGTCCAGGTCGGTCACGTCGATGACGAATACCCCGCCGAGGCGCTCTTTAGTGTCGGCGAACGGGCCGTCTTGAACGGTGGGAGTGCCGTTGCGCGCGGTGAACGTCGTCGCGGCGACGGCCGATTGCAGCACGTGAGAGCCGATCAGCACACCCGCAGCGTCGAGGTCGTCGGCGTAGCGGGCGAACGCTGCGCGCGCCGGGGCCATGTCCTCCTCGGTCAGGCCGATCTCGGGGCCCTCCTGATAGTGCATGAGCAGGCAGTACTGCATGGTGGTGTCCTTTCCGGCTCGATGATGTCACCTGAATGACGATCGACACCCGCCCCGATCGACAATGCATGCATGCCCCGAACATTCGAGGATTTGGTTACCGAGGCCGCCGCCGCGCCGGTGGACGGCTGGGATTTCTCGTGGCTGGACGGCCGCGCCACCGAACAGCGCCCCTCGTGGGGCTACCAGCGGCAAATGAGCCGGCGGCTGGCCACCGTGTCGGCCGCTCTGGACATCGATACCGGCGGTGGCGAAGTCTTGGCCGGGGCGGAGAAGTTCCCGCCGACGATGGCCGCCGTCGAATCATGGCCACCCAATGCGGCGCTGGCCACCAAACTGCTACACCCGCGCGGCGTCGTGGTGGTGGCAATCCGCGACGAGCCGGCGCTGCCGTTCGCCGACGAGGCGTTCGACCTGGTGACCAGCCGACATCCAATTTCAGTGCGGTGGAGCGAGATCGCCCGGGTGCTGCGGCCGGGCGGAACCTACTTCGCCCAGCAGATCGGACCCGCAACAA
Source organism: Mycobacterium sp. (assembly GCF_049280035.1). Lineage (GTDB taxonomy): Bacteria > Actinomycetota > Actinomycetes > Mycobacteriales > Mycobacteriaceae > Mycobacterium. The sequence continues at coordinate 5,661 of NZ_JBAPPI010000341.1, forward strand.
TGTCCGAGCTGGTCGAATACTTCATCGGACCGCAGCCCCAGAAATGGGCCGAGTTTCACCCGGATACCCAAGGCGCTCAGGCACACTCGGCCGGACTGCAGATCGTGGATCTGCGGATGGAGCGCCTGCGCGTCGAGTTCTTCGACATCGGCGCCGTCATCTATTTTCTGCGCAAGGTGGTCTGGACCGTGCCGGATTTCACCGTCGACCGCTATCGCGAGCGGCTCCGCGAACTGCATGACCGCATCACCCGTGACGGGCCCTATGTGGCGTCCGCATCCCGGGTTCTTGTCGAGGTCCGAAAGCCGCACCCGTAAGCCACAGCTCAGCGACGTCCGCCGTGCGGACGCGCCCAACATCGTCGGCGACGAGTGGTTCGAAGGCTTGCGGCCGCATCTGCCCACCACCGGCGAGGCCGCGAAGTATCGCACTGCTGCGGGTACGACGGGAGATCAAGCGCCGTCGCCCAACACGTCCAGGGCGTGCTGCAGATCCGCCGGGTAGGGGCTGACAATCTCCATTTGCCGTCCGTCAGCGGGATGTGTGAACGCCAACGACCGAGCGTGCAGCCATTGACGTTCCAGCCCAAGCTTTTTCGCAAGCTTCGGATTAGCCCCGTACGTCAGGTCGCCGCAGCAGGGGTGATGCAACGCCGCAAAGTGCACCCGAATCTGGTGTGTGCGGCCGGTTTCCAGATGTACGTCGAGCAGACTTGCGGCGACGAAGGCTTCGATGGTGTCGTAGTGCGTGAGGCTGTGGCGGCCGTTGGCGGTGACGGCGAACTTCCAGTC
>NZ_JBAPPI010000342.1:0-1576 GCF_049280035.1 Mycobacterium sp.
GCCCCGCGGCTTGGCCGCGACCGCGACGCTGCTCAACGCGGCGAACGCCAGCGTTGGCCACTCGGCGTCGTCGGGCGTGATCAGCCGACCACCGCGGCGCGCAAGCAACTCGAGATCGTCTGTGGCCCGGTCGATTTCGCGCCTCGCTTCGGTGTGATGGGCCAGGTTGTCATCGACCTGACCCCGTCGAACCCGTTCGGCCGCTTCTACCGGCCCGACGTGATCCACCAGGACAGCCAGCTCAGCGCAGGGTGGTTCGACCGCCCGAGACAAGTAGGCCCATGCTCGCGACGTCAGGTCGGTCATCGCGAGGCTCCGGGTTGGCGAAAGCTCAATGCAACGGCCACCTCATCGCGCCCGGGTTCGGTTCGGCCGGCCAGATCGGCCAATGTCCAAGCGACTCGCAATGTCCGGTCAACGCCGCGGATGCTCAACAGACCACGTTCCAGCGCGCTGCGCAGCGGCTGCATCGCCGCACTACCAAGCCGGAACCGGCGCCGCAGCAGTGTTCCGCTGACCTCGGCGTTGGTGCGGAATCCGTGTGGACGCCAACGCTGCATCGCCGCGTCACGGGCCGATGCCACCCTGTTCCGGACCTGGGCCGTTGACTCGGCCTCGGTGGTCGTGAACGCGCTCATCCGCACCGGATGCATCTCAACCCGCAAGTCGACGCGGTCCAACAGCGGCCCGGACAACCGGCCCAGATAGCGGCGTTTGACAGCTGCCGCGCAGATGCAGTCACGCGGATCCGCCGGGGCGCAAGGACACGTATTAGCGGCCATAACCAGTTGAAAACGAGCCGGATAACACGCCACCCCATCTCGGCGGGCAAGGCGAATCTCGCCGTCCTCCAACGGCGTTCGCAACGCCTCCAAAACGCTCACACTGATCTCGGCGCATTCGTCGAGGAACAGCACCCCGCGATGCGCCCGGCTGACGGCGCCGGGCCGCGCCATTCCCGATCCGCCGCCGACCAACGCCGCAACGCTGGAGCTGTGATGCGGCGCAACGAACGGCGGCCGGGTAATCAGCGGCGTGGCGTCCGACAGCAGGCCGGCAACCGAGTGAATAGCGGTGACCTCCAACGACTCGCCGTCCGATAGTGACGGCAGCAGCCCCGGAAGACGTTGTGCCAGCATTGTTTTCCCAACACCCGGCGGACCGGTGAGCATCAGGTGATGCGCCCCGGCAGCGGCCACCTCGACGGCGAAGCGGGCCTGGGTCTGCCCCACTACGTCGGCCAGATCCGCCGACGGCTCAGCCTCCGGGACTACTCCGCTGATCCGCTCGTCTAGCTGCGCCGCCCCGCTGAGCCAGGCCTGTAGCTGCGCCAGCGTGCGCACGCCCCACACCTCGATGCCGTCGACCAAGCTGGCTTCGGGCAGGTTTTCCACCGGAACCACCGCGGCTTTCCAGCCCTCACCTTTGGCCGCCAGCACCGCCGGCAATACCCCGCGCACCGGCCGAACCCGTCCGTCCAGAGCCAACTCGCCCAGTACCACGACCGCCTCCAGCTGTCGCCACGGCGTCTTCCGCTGCGCCGACAACACCGCGGCCGCTAAGGCCAGGTCGTATA
>NZ_JBAPPI010000343.1:0-16125 GCF_049280035.1 Mycobacterium sp.
CGGGCAGCGCGGCGACGCCGGCCAGCGCTTCAGCGATCTGGGGTCGCAGATCGGCTACCTCGCTCAGGTCGATGCTGAGGCGACGACGCACACCGGCCTGGGTCAGCTCGGCGGTTCGGCGCAGCCAGCGGGCCGGGCCGCCGAGGAACTGCCCGATCCCATAGGCCCGACGCAGGTACAAGTGCGCGTCGTGCTCCCAGGTGATGCCGATGCCGCCGAGCACTTGGATGCAGTCCTTGACGTTGGCCTTCACCGCCTCGATCCCGATGCCGGCGGCGATAGCCGCGGCAATGGCCAACTGGCGGTGATCGTCTTCGCCGGCGGCACGGGCGGCATCGGCGGCGGCCACCGCCACCTGCTCGGCACGGCACAGCATTTCGGCGCACAGGTGCTTGATCGCCTGGAAGCTGCCGATCGGCTTGCCGAACTGCTCGCGCACCTTCGCATACCCGACGGCGGTATTCAGCGCCCAACGGGCGATACCCGCCGCTTCGGCGGACAGCAGAGTCGCGGCCAGGTCCCCCACCCGGTCCGCCGCGGCGTCCAAGACCGTGGCCGGCGCCGAGGTCAGCACCACCCGCGCCAGCGGCCGGGAGAAGTCGGTGGCCGGCAGCGGCTCGACCGCCACACCATCGGCAGAGCCATCGACGAGCAGCCACTTTCCGCCGGCCGGCACCAACAGCAGGCCGTCGGCGACCGCGCCCAGCACCCGGGGCAGGGCGCCCGACGCCCGAGAGGTGGCTTCGTTGAACTCCACGTCGAATTCGACGTCACCGTCGAGTGCCACTCCGGCGGTCCGTTCGCCCGACGCGAGTGCGGCGCGCAGCTGCGGATCGGCAACCACCAGCGTGGCCAGAGCAGTCGTCGCTACTGGACCGGGCACCAGGGCTTTGGCGGCCTCTTCAACCATCGCGCACAGATCCTCGATGCTGCCGCCGGCCCCGCCGCAGTCCTCGGGAACCGCGACACCGAACAATCCCAGATCGTTCAGGCCGCCAAAAACCGGTCGCCAGGCGTCCGGCTCGCCCTGTTCGATCGCCCGGACCGCGACCGTCGCGCCGGACGCTGAGGCCCAACCACGCACCAACTCCCGCGCCGCGAGCTGTTCGTCGGTGACGGTCTTGCTGATGGTCGTGGCCACCTGGACTCCTCGGTCGACGTAAACGGCGCTGCCCGAGACGCCCCGCGCAGCACTAGAACGTGTTCTAATAGTGCCAGCGATCGACCGTCAAGTCGAATGCCATCGCAGCAGGACATCCGGGTGTCCCGGCGGCACGGAGGTGAGAAATTCGCGCTCGGCATGCGTATCGTTTCGAGCGAGGACGCAAGAAAAGGAGCTGTCCGTCAAATGTCGTTGCCAGCGAACGCCGACTCGGGTCAACCCTCGAGCACGACCACCGCGCAGCCTCGTGAGGTGTTGAACGTGGCGGTATTGGCCGAGTCCGAGCTCGGGTCTGAGGCGCAGCGCGAGCGTCGCAAACGCATCCTGGACGCGACGATGGCCATCGCCTCCAAAGGCGGCTACGAGGCGGTTCAGATGCGCGCGGTCGCCGACCGCGCGGACGTCGCGGTGGGCACGCTGTACCGGTATTTCCCTTCGAAGGTGCATCTATTGGTTTCCGCGCTGGGCCGGGAATTTGAGCGGATCGACGCCAAGACCGACCGCTCCAGCCTGACCGGCGGGACGCCGTACCAGCGGCTGAGTTTCATGGTCAGCAAACTCAACCGCGCGATGCAGCGCAATCCGCTGCTGACTGAGGCGATGACCCGTGCCTACGTGTTCGCCGACGCCTCCGCGGCGGGTGAGGTCGATCACGCCGAGAAGATCATCGACTCGATGTTCGCCCGTGCGATGAGCGACGGCGAACCAACTGAGGAGCAGTACCACATCGCTCGGGTGATCTCGAATGTGTGGACATCGAACCTGTTGGCCTGGCTGACCAGGAGGGCATCGGCCACCGACGTCAGCAAGCGACTCGATCTGGCGGTGCGGCTGCTGATCGGCAACGGGGACAACGCCAACGTCTGACCGGTCAGGCTGGTGGCCCGGCAGTACGTCCGCGGATCAGCTCGGTGTCGAGCACCTCGACCGTGGGTTGGATATTGCCTTCATGCAAGAGCTCGCCGGCTCGGCGGCCCTTCTGCAGGCTCGGCTGCGCCACCGTGGTCAGACCGCGGCTGATGGCCTCGGATATGCCGTCGAAGCCGGTGACGGTCATTTGGCCCGGCGCGTACGTGCCGCGGCCGCGCAGGTAATCCATCGCCGATAAGGCCAGCACGTCGGCGGTGCACATCAGCGCGGTGATCCGCGGATTGGCCGCTAGCGCAACCTTGGCAGCATCGCCGCCGGATGCCGGCGTGTGCTCGTAGCTTTCCACCACGGTCAGCGACTCCGGGTCGACGCCCGCCGCGGCCATCGCGTCGCGGACACCGCCGATGCGTTCGCTCTGCACGTGAAACGTCGACGAGCGAAGGCGTTGGGAGTCGACCAGGCCCTGGCGATGGTCACGGCGCAGCCGCATCGTCAAAAGTCCGATCTCCCGATGGCCCAAACCGAGCAGGTAATCTCCGAGCTTGCGCATCGCCCCCCGATCGTCAATGCCCACCGCGGATGCACCGGGAACTTCTTTGGGCTGGTCGACCACCACCATCGGCAGTCGCCGTTGCTGCACGACCTGCAGGTAGGGATCGTCTCTGGCTGCCGAGTAGACCACGAACCCGTCGACCCCCGCCGCGAGCACTGATGCCGTCCCATCGGCGACACTGCGGCTTGGGCCGACCGCCACCAGCATCAGCCCCTGCCCCAGCTCTTCGCACGACTGGGCAAGTCCTGCAACGAAATCCAGGGCGGCCGGGTCGCTGAACGAATAGGTGAGCGGTTCGGTGATCATCAGGCCCACTGCCCCGGCCCTGCGGGTGCGCAGCGATCGCGCCACCGGATCGGGTCCGGGATAGCCGATGCGCTTGGCCGTGGCGAGCACTTTTTCGCGCAGCTCGGGGGAGAGCTGATCCGGCCGGTTGTAGGCATTCGAGATGGTGGTGCGCGATACCTTGAGCTCAGCCGCCAGCGATGCCAGGGTCGCCCGCCCTCGCGGCGTGGGGCTCATGCCGTCTGAGGCTACCGGGCATTCCGGCCGGATTACACGAGTTGGCGTCCGGTCGTCCGCGCCGCCTGATGCCTCACGTCTGGGCGGTGGGCCGCACGACGACCTCGCCGATGTCGACGCCGGGCGACCGCATCGGGCGGCATCGCGATGACGTCGACCATCGCCTCCCAGTCATCGACGCGAAGCTCGTCGAACCGCGAGACCGGCATGATGCCGGCGTTGCTGACCAGAACATCGAGCTGGCCGTAGGTTCCAGCGGCCAGCGAGACAAACTCCATCAGGTCACCGCGCGATCTGACGTCGGTCGCCTTGGCAACTGCCTCGCCGCCGGCCGCCGAGAGCCGCGCGGCCACTGCGTTCAGCTTGTCGGGGTTGCGCGCGCCCAATGCCAGCTTGGCCCCGCATGCAGCGAGCAGCGACGCGGTCGCCTCACCAATCCCACTGCTGGCACCCGTGATCGCTACTACCTTGCCGTCAATCGTCACGGGCCAGAAGCTACGCGTGCGGACCCGTCTTAAGCTAGCGGTCGTGGCCTCTATCGACCTCAACGCCGACCTGGGCGAGGGCTTCGGCGTCTGGCGGCTCGGCGACGACGACGCCATGCTCAGAATTGTCACCAGCGCCAACGTGGCCTGCGGGTTCCACGCCGGCGACCCGGCCGGGCTGTTGCGGGTGTGCCGGCTGGCCGCCGAGCGCGGTGTGCGCATCGGCGCACAGGTCAGCTATCGCGACTTGGCGGGATTCGGCCGGCGGTTCATCGACGTGACGCCGGAGGATCTGCTCGCCGACGTCGTGTACCAGATCGGCGCGTTACACGGGCTCGCCCGGGCAGCTGGCTCCGCGGTGTCCTACGTCAAACCCCATGGCGCGCTGTATAACACGATCATGACCAACCGTGAGCAAGCCGCCGCCGTCGCGCAGGCGGTGCAGAAGGTCGATGCCGGCCTACCGGTGCTCGGCCTGGCGGGTTCGGCGTTCTTCGAGGAGGCGCAACGGCGCGGCTTGCGTACCGTGCCGGAGGCATTCGCCGATCGCGCCTACCAGCCGGGCGGCGGGCTGGTGTCCCGCCGGGAACCCGACGCGGTGCTGCACGATCCGGCGGCTATCGCCGAACGGGTGGTGGCCATGGTGACCACCGGACACGTCACCGCCGTCGACGGGTCGGTGCTCGATGTGCACGTGAAATCGGTTTGCGTGCATGGTGATTCACCCGGTGCAGTGCAGATCGCGACGGCAGTGCGGGATCGGTTGAAGGCTGACGGGATCGACCTGAAGGCGTTCTGCTGATGCGGCTGCGACCCGGACGTCCCGACATCGAGCGGTATGCGCACCGGTTCAACGTGCCGGTCGCCGAATCCGGCGCGCCGCTGACCGCGACGTGGCTGGGGGTGGCGACGCTGCTGCTCGACGACGGGGCCTCGACGCTGATGACCGACGGCTTCTTCTCCCGGCCCAGCCTGACGCGGGTGGCGTTGGGCAAGATTTCACCGTCGCTAGCGCGGGTCGACGGATGCCTGGCGCGGCTGAAGCTCACACGGCTGGAGGCGGTCATCCCGGTGCACACGCATTTCGACCATGCGCTGGATTCCGCGCTGGTCGCAGATCGCACCGGCGCGCGGCTGGTCGGGGGCGAATCGGCGGCCAACGTCGGCCGTGGCTACGGTCTGACCGCGGACCGCCTTGTGGTCGCTGTCCCCGGCGCGCCAATTCGTTTGGGCGCCTTCGACGTAACGCTGCTGAAGTCACATCACAGCCCACCCGACCGGTTCCCTGGAGAGATCACCGCACCGGTGGTACCGCCGGTGAAGGTGTCGGCCTACCGGTGCGGCGAATCCTGGTCGACGCTGGTGCATCACCGGCCGTCACACCGGCGGCTGTTGATCCAGGGCAGCGCCGGGTTCGTCAAGGGCCTGCTGGCCGGCCAGCGCGCCGAGGTCGTCTATCTCGGCGTAGGCCAGCTAGGCTTGCAGCCCGAGCGGTATTTCGTCGAATACTGGACGGAGACCGTGCGCGCCGTGGGCGCGCGCCGGGTGGTGTTGATCCACTGGGACGACTTCTTCCAACCGTTGTCAAAACCGTTGCGGGCGTTGCCCTACGCGGGCGACGACTTGGACGTTTCGCTGCGCGTCCTGAGCAAGCTGGCCGAGCAAGACGGTATCGCGCTGGATATGCCGACGGTGTGGCAGCGCGAAGACCCGTGGGCCTGAGTTTGACGCTACTTCTGGCTCTGCTGTCGCTGGCGGTGGTTTTGGCGTTCGCGGTTGCCCGTCCACGGGGTTGGCCCGAGGCGTTCGCCGCCGTCCCGGCGGTCGTCGTCCTGATAGCCGTCCGCGCGATCTCAACGCACGACGCGGCCGCAGAAGCGGCCCGACTGTCGCGCGTCGTCGCTTTCCTGGGCGCGGTGCTGGTGTTGGCCAAAATGTGCGACGACGAAGGCCTGTTCGAGGCGGCCGGGGCGGCAATGGCACGCGCCCGCTCCGGATCCCAACCTCTGCTGCGGCAAGTGTTCGCTATTGCCGCCACGATCACCGCGGTACTGAGCCTGGACGCCACCGTTGTGCTGCTGACACCGGTGGTGCTGACCACCGTGCGGCGGCTGCGGGCACCGGTGCGGCCGCACGCCTACGCGACGGCACACCTGGCCAACGCGGCGTCGCTACTGCTTCCGGTGTCAAACCTGACCAACCTGCTCGCATTTCACGTCGCCAACGTGTCGTTCACCAAGTTCACCGCGGTGATGGCGCTGCCCTGGCTGGCCGCGGTCGGCACCGTTTACCTGGTCTTCCGGGTGTTCTTCCGGCGGGATCTCAGCGTGCAGCCCGATCCTCCTGAAGAGAATGAGCCAGCACCGCAGACACCGGTGTTCGCGTTGGTGGTGGTGGCGCTGACGCTGGTCGGATTCGTGATCGCCGAGGCGGCCGGGGTGGCGCCGGCCTGGGCGGCGCTCGCCGGGGCGACGGTGCTGGCGATACGAAGCCTGGCGCGACGGCACACCACCGCGGTGGCGATCGTGCGCGCGGTGAACATACCGTTTCTGGTGTTCGTGCTGGCGTTGGGCGTCGTGGTGCAGGCGGTCATGCAGAACGGTGTGTCCGACCGGATGAGCGCGTTGTTGCCGTCCGGTTCCGGCCTGCCCGCGCTGCTCGGCTTCGCGGTGGTGGCCGCGGTGCTGGCCAACATCGTCAACAACTTGCCCGCGACACTGGTGTTGGTACCGCTGGTGGCGCCGAGCGGGCCAGCGGCGGTGCTGGCCGTGCTGATCGGCGTGAACATCGGGCCCAACCTGACTTATGTCGGTTCGCTATCAAACCTGTTATGGCGCAGCGTGTTACGTCGGTACGGCGTTCCGGCCAGCGTCGGCGAGTACACCAGGCTCGGGCTGTGCACCGTGCCTACGGCGCTGGTAGCGGCAGTGCTGGCGCTGTGGGCCGGTGTGCGGTTGCTGGGACTCTAGAACTCAGCAGCATCATCAGCCCCCGGAGTCGCTCCGAGGAGAGACAGTCTCTTCTCCAATTTGAGAGTGCATCCGATATCAAGGGTCCGGTGATATCGCATGCGCCTTCGTTTCTCAACACGGTGGCCCACCACCTGAGGGTGCTGGTGTGAGCCCTGTGGCGAATGAGTCAGCGACGGTTTGCCGGTGGCAGCGGCATACCGAGTTCGGCCATCACGGTGCGCAGCGTCGCGGGGTAGTTGGTGATGATGCCGTCGACGCCGTCGGCGATCTGGGCCCGCATGTCGTCGGCGTCGTCGACAGTCCACGGAATGATACTGAGCCGCAAGGAATGTGCCCGGTCAACCAAAGACTTGTCGACCAAAGAATAATCGGGCGAAAGGATGTTCGCGCCAACCATCGTGGCACCAAGCACCGGATCACCGACGACTCTGGGGTTGACGCCTGCCAGCCAGGGCGAATCCGGAACCCAGGTCTGGGCATCCCATAAGGCCACCACAGGAATCGCCGGCTCGGCCAGGTGCACGAGCGGCAATGTTCGCCAATCGAAGCTTTGGATTTCAACACGGTCGGCCTTGCCCGCCGACTTGACTGCAGCCAGCACCACGTCGACGAACTCGTGCGGCTGGGCCGATATGGCCGGGCGATCGGCCGCGACCTTGGTTTCGATGTTAAAGCGCACATCGGCCCGATACGAGTCCACGAGTGAGAAGACGTCCGGCAAGGTGGCTATTTTATTGTGCTGCACCACTTCTGCGTGCGAAAGTTGGCCGTTCGGCTTGCCACAGTCCAGCGTTTGGATCTGCGCCACGGTCAGGTCGTGCACCTGTTTTCCGACGTAGGGGTACGACGGGTCGCCGCTGAAAGCCGGCCCGGTGTCGGCGCACTGTTGCGGCTCGATGATCGGGTCATGCCATACCAGTGGTTGGCGATCCTTGGTGATGTTGATGTCGAGTTCCAGTGTGCTGACACCGAGTTCGAGCGATTTGGCGAAGGCACGCAACGATTCGCCGGTCGCCGCGCCGCGTCCACCGGCGTGGGCCTGCAGGTCGAATCCCGGCAACTCCCCAGCCACCCCCGGCGCCGGAGCCAGCGCCGCCGCCACCAAGGCCGCGGATAGCAGAGCGCCCAGCCGGAAAGGCTTAACTCGCATAGGCCGGCCCCTGCGGCAACAAGTGCCGGTGGACGAGCTTGTGCCAACGCCGTTGCCGGTAACGGTATATGCCAACGGCGATAGCCGCGACGAAAGCCGTGGCGGGGCCGGCATCGATATCGACTGTGTCGCTATAGCGGCAGTGGTTCTCGTCCGTCGGTTCGACGTGCAGGGTGTGGTTCCAGGCGCGAAGGACGCCGCCGTGCTCGTGGCTCCGGATCGTCCTGCTTGTCTCGTCGACCTCGGCGATCTCGATGGTGTGCCGATAGGCGGGTACGAGGTGGAAGGCGAACAGCCAGGCGGTGCCGCGCTCGCCGGGCCGCAGTGGCTCCGCGCGTCCTGCCAGCGCAGGAACGCCGAACAGACCCCTGCACACATAAAGGAAGGTGGCCGGCGACTGCATCGCATACCAAACGCGTTCGGCACTGGTAGGGAGGATCGTCTCGAGGTGGATGGTCCGCATCGACGGCTCCTTCGCATGTTAGGGTGCCCTAATTCTGCGGGTTGACGTCGTGATTGACTACTCGCATTCGTGAGCGGAGGGAATCATCGCCCCGCCGGACCGATTTCGGCCCCGTAAGCAGCCGACACAGGACCGGGCCGCCAAGACCCGACAACGGATCCTCGAGGCGGCAGCTCAGGTTTTCGCGGAGCACGGCTACGTCGCCGGGACCACCAACCGCATCGCCGAGCAGGCCGGATATCTAAGCCGCCGCTAGCGCCTGCGCTGACGGGCGATCTCAGCCAGCACCACCCCGGCGGCCACCGAGGCGTTCAACGATTCGGCGGGGCCGGCCATCGGGATCGACACCACCGCATCGCAATTCTGACGCACCAGCCGCGACAGCCCCTTTCCTTCCGATCCGACGACGACTACCAGCGGACCCTCGGCGTCCAAATCGTCGAGGACGGTGTCGCCGTCGGCATCCAGCCCGATTAGCTGCAGACCGCGATCGGCCCAATCCTTCAGTGTCCGATTGAGATTGGTAGCTCGCGCGATAGGAATCCGCGCAGCGGCACCGGCGCTGGTGCGCCACGCCACCGCTGTCACCGAGGCGGAGCGCCGCTGCGGGATCAACACCCCATGACCGGCGAACGCCGCGACCGACCGAACGATCGCGCCCAGGTTGCGCGGATCGGAGATGTTGTCCAACGCGACCAGCAGTGCGGGTGGGGTATCCAAGGCCACCTCGAGCAGCTCGTCGGGATGGAGGTACTCGTAGGGCGGCACCTGTAACGCGATCCCTTGATGCAGGCCATTGGTCGTCATCCGATCCAGGTCGATGCGCGGCACTTCGAGGATCGCGATACCGGAATCGGCTGCCAGCGTGACGGATTCGGTGAGTCGCTCGTCGGCCTGGGCCCCGAGCGCAACGTAGAGCGCGGTCGCCGGAACCCCGGCGCGCAGGCATTCCAATACCGGGTTTCGTCCCAGGACTGTTTCGACGTCGTCGTGGCTGCGTTTAGCGGGCCGGCGCTGCCGCGCTTTGACCTGCTTGGCGGCCGGATGGTACGGCCGCATATGCGCGGGCGGAGTGGCGCCGCGGCCTTCTAGCCCGCGGCGTCGTTGGCCGCCGGAGCCGACGGTCGGCCCTTTCTTGGTGCCGGCTTTGCGTACCGCTCCGCGGCGGCGCGAATTACCGGCCATCGGCTTGGGAGCCCAGCGACCACTGCGGGCCATCGGGAGTGTCGGTGACCTCGATACCGGCGTCCTTGAGCCGATCCCGGATCTCGTCGGCCAACTTCCAGTCGCGCTGCTCGCGGGCCTGCTCGCGCCGCTGCACCTCGGAGCGCACCAGCACGTCGACCGCTGCCAGCGCGGCCGACGTCTCGTCGTGTGACTCCCAGCGCTCGTTGAGCGGGTCGCAGCCGAGAATGCCCATCATCGCGCGGATGGCGGCGGCGTGCACCATCGCGCCGTCGTGGTCACCGGCGTCAAGTGCACGGTTGCCCTCCGCGCGGGCGTGGTGCACCTCGGCCAGCGCGACCGGCACCGCCAGGTCGTCGTTGAGTGCTGCGGCGAACTGCGGCGTCCACTGCCCTGGTTCGATGGCGCCGACCCGGTTGCGCACCCGGTGCAGGAAGTCTTCAATCCCGACGTAGGCGTTGACCGCGTCGTGCAACGCGGTCTCGGAGAACTCCAGCATCGAGCGGTAATGCGCGCTGCCGAGGTAGTAACGCAGCTCGGCGGGCCGAACACGCTGCAACATGGCGGGGATCGCCAACACGTTGCCCAGCGACTTGCTCATCTTCTCGCCACCCATGGTGACCCAGCCGTTGTGCAACCAGTAGCGGGCGAACCCGTCGCCGGCAGCACGGCTTTGAGCAATCTCGTTCTCGTGATGTGGGAACACTAAATCCATTCCCCCGCAATGGATATCGAACTCAGCGCCCAGATATTCGTGTGCCATCGCCACGCATTCGGTGTGCCAGCCGGGACGTCCACGTCCCCACGGCGTGGGCCACGAGGGCTCGCCGGGCTTGGCACCCTTCCACAGCGTGAAGTCGCGCTGATCACGCTTGCCGGTCGCCACTCCCTCGCCTTGGTGGACGTCGTCGATCTTGTGTCCGGACAGCTGGCCGTATTCGGGGTAGCTCAGTACGTCGAAGTAGACATCGCCACAGCCGGTGTAGGCGTTGCCGGTCTCAATCAGCCGCTCGATCAACTCCACCATCTGGGTGATGTGGCCGGTGGCCCGCGGCTCGGCCGACGGCGGCAAGACGCCCAGGGCGTCGTAGGCGGCGGAAAACGCCCGCTCGTAGGTGGCGGCCCATTCCCACCACGGCCGGCCCGCGGCGGCGGCTTTGTTGAGGATTTTGTCGTCGATGTCGGTGACGTTGCGGATAAATGCGACGTCGCAGCCCCGCGCCATCAGCCAGCGGCGCAGGATGTCGAACGCCACGCCGCTGCGTACGTGGCCGATGTGCGGCAGACCTTGCACGGTCGCGCCGCACAGGTAGATGGAGACGTGCCCGGGCCGCAGCGGAACGAACTCACGCACGGCACCGGTTGCCGTGTCGTATAGCCGCAGGTCGGCGCGATCGGTCACGACGTGCCAGCTTACCGGGCCAGAGCTTTGCCGATGACCAGCGTGGGCGCCACGGAGTCGATTCGATTCACAAAGCTCACCGGATACGGCATGTGCGCTCTCCGAACATGGGAAACGATCAGCGCGATGTGAAAAGTCCGATAAGTAGAACTGTCATCGCGCCAACTAGCCGACGGTTCCTTGGACCTCGATCAGCAAAGCCGTGGCGATCGCGGCCCGGCCCTCGCCGCGACCGGTCAGCCCCAGCCCGTCGGTGGTGGTGGCCGACACCGATACCGGCGCGTCCAGGAGGTCTGACAACACTCGCTGCGCTTCGGCGCGGCGCGGGCCGACTCTGGGACGGTTGCCGATGACCTGCACCGCCGCGTTGCCGACCCGGTAGCCCTGCCCGGCGATCAGGTCGGCGACGTGGCGCAGCATGTCGACCCCGCTGACCCCGGCCCAGCGTGGGTCGTCGACACCGAACACGTCGCCGATGTCGCCCAGTCCGCTCGCCGATAGCAGCGCGTCGCACATCGCATGCACGGCAACGTCGCCGTCGGAATGCCCGGCGCACCCGTCTGCGTCGGGAAACAGCAGACCGAGCAGCCAGCACGGCGTACCGGCTTCGATGGCGTGCACGTCAGTGCCCAGACCTATCCGCACGTTCCCTGCTTCACAATCGCTTGCGCCAGCAAGATGTCCAACCGAGTGGTGATCTTGAACGCCAACGGGTCGCCGTCGACCACCTGTACCTGACCGCCGATGTGCTCGACCATGGACGCGTCGTCGGTGAAGTCCGCCCCAGTAAGGTCAGCGGCTCGCTGGTATGCACGCAGCAGCAGTTCGGTGGCGAATCCCTGCGGGGTCTGGACGGCTAGCAGGCCGGCACGCTCCGGCGTCCCCAACACCACCCCGTTGGCGTCGACGGCCTTAACGGTGTCGGAAAGCGGCAGCGCAGGCACGACAGCCGAATGCCCGGCGTGCAGCGCCTCAACCACACGCACCACCAACCCCGGCGGCGTCAGCGCCCGCGCGGCATCGTGGACCAGCACGAAGTTGGGTTGTTCTGCGTCTGCGACCGCAGCCAACGCCCGGCTTACCGACTCGCTGCGATTCGCGCCACCGGCGACGACGGTCGCCTCGCGGCCGAGGATCAATTTGGCCTGATCGGTGCGGTCAGGCGGCACCGCGACCACGACCCGGTCGACCACACCAGACTCAATTAGGCCGCTGACGGCGCGCTCAACGAGCGTGCGTCCGTCAAGGTGAAAGAACGCCTTGGGCACACCGGCGGCCAGCCGTTGGCCCGAGCCGGCGGCAGGGACCACCGCGACTGTGTCCGTCACCCCGGCCCCTGCGCGTCAGGGATTCAAGACGCGGCGGCCAGAACCTCGTCGAGGATGGTTTCCGCCCTGGCGTCGTCGGTGCTTTCGGCCAGTGCCAGCTCGCCGACCAGGATCTGCCGGGCCTTGGCCAGCATGCGCTTCTCGCCTGCGGACAGGCCGCGTTCCTGGTCGCGGCGCCACAGGTCGCGCACCACCTCGGCGACCTTGTGGACGTCACCGGACGCCAGCTTCTCGAGATTGGCCTTGTAGCGGCGGGACCAGTTGGTCGGTTCTTCGGTGTGCGGTGCACGCAGCACCTGGAACACCTTGTCAAGGCCTTCCTCACCGACCACATCGCGGACGCCGACGTACTCGGCGTTGTCAGCGGGCACTCGAACGGTCAGGTCGCCCTGCGCCACTTTCAAGACGAGATATTCCTTTTGTTCCCCTTTAATGGTTCGGGTTTCGATCGCCTCGATTAACGCAGCACCGTGGTGTGGATAGACAACGGTGTCTCCGACCTTGAAGATCATCTGATTCGGGCCCCTTTCGTTACTCCATGCTAACACGCGGCTCCGACACGTGCGTAACAACGGTGCAGGTCAGGGGCACCGCACGTGAAGAGAGGGGGTTGACAGACGGGAAGATTCATGCAACGCACCGACCTATCGGGAACCCGATGGACGCCCCCCGGAGGGCTCCAGGTTTGCGCTGTTCGGCACGCTCAAGATCATACTGCGCTGCTCTGAGGCCTCAGCTACCGCCCGCCTTATCGACCTACTACTGTGCATAGTCGAACGTTTAGCCAACAGAGCACAGTGCCATGAGTCGGCCGAGCAGGAGGCTTTGAGTGAATCGCTTCGACTACCGCGACTCGAACCCCCGCTCGACCCGCCGCGCAACCAGGGTCGCCGCCCTTGCGGCAAGTGGCCTCATCGGCGCCGTCGCGCTCGCCGGCTGCAGCGCCGGTCAGCTCTCCCAGACCGCCAGCCAGGAGTCCGCCGTCGACGGGAACAAGGCGGTGATCAAGAATCTCGCGCTGCGCAATGTCCGGATCCAGGCCCAACAGAACACCGACTTCCTGCGCCCGGGCACAACGGTGGACTTGGTGCTTGTTGTCATCAACGAGTCGCCGGATGTTGCCGACAAGCTGGTCGGCATCTCCACCGATATCGGCAAGGTGACCGTGACCGGCAATCCCACGGTGCCCGCCGGTGGGACGCTTTTCGTCGGCACTCCAAGCGGGCAGAACCGGAAGGCCGTGGAGGCCGTGGAGGCCGCCGAAAGCGTCAAAGCGACGGTGGCACTGGACAAGCAGATCACCAACGGCCCGAACTACAACTTCACCTTCGATTTCGAGAAGGCTGGCAGCGTGAGCCTGGCGGTGCCGATTTCGGCGCCCGAGGGTTCCCCATTGTCGGCCGAGCATCCCTAAATCTGTCGGCCCGGCCGGATACGGTCACCAGGTGGCCAAGGCACGTTCGCAGTACCGCTGTTCGGAATGTCGCCACATCACCGCCAAGTGGGTAGGGCGCTGCCTGGAGTGCGGCAGCTGGGGCTCCGTCGACGAAGTGGCGGTACTCAGCGCGGTCCGAAGCGCCACCCGCCACTCGGTGGCCACTTCTTCAGCTGCGGTTCCGATCAGTTCCATCGAACCCCGCGGCACCTGTCATTGCCCCACCGGTATCGATGAGCTCGACCGTGTGCTGGGCGGCGGGGTGGTGCCGGGCTCGGTCACCCTGCTCGCCGGCGATCCGGGGGTGGGCAAGTCGACGCTGCTGCTCAAGGTCGCCCATCAATGGGCAGAGTCAGGGCAGCGCGCGTTGTACGTCTCCGGCGAGGAGTCGCGCGGCCAGATCCGGATGCGCGCCGACCGGACCGGCTGCAGCCATCACGAGCTTTACCTGGCCGCCGAGTCCGACCTGCAGGCGGTGCTCAGCCACATCGACGCGGTGCAGCCCACGCTGGTCGTCGTCGACTCGGTGCAGACCATGTCCAGCACTGACGCCGACGGCGTGGCCGGCGGCGTCACCCAGGTGCGCGCGGTGACCACCGCGCTGACCGCCGCAGCGAAGACCACCGGTGTGCCGCTGATCCTGGTCGGCCATGTCACCAAGGACGGGGCCATCGCCGGGCCCCGCTCGCTGGAACATCTGGTCGACGTCGTGCTGCATTTCGAGGGAGACCGCAACTCGCTGCTGCGGATGGTCCGCGGCGTCAAGAATCGGTTCGGCGCAGCCGATGAAGTCGGTTGTTTTCTACTGCAGGACAACGGGATTGAGGGTATCGCCGACCCGTCCGGGCTCTTTCTGGATCAGCGGCCGCAGCCTGTCGCGGGGACTGCCATCACGGTGACCCTGGACGGTAAGCGACCTCTAATCGGCGAAGTTCAGGCGTTGCTGGCAACGCCTGCGGGCGGCTCGCCCCGACGCGCCGTCAGCGGGATCGACCACGCCCGGGCGGCTATGATCGCCGCGGTGCTAGAAAAGCACGCCCGCCTCAAGATCGCGGTTAACGACGTCTACCTGTCCACCGTGGGCGGTATGCGGCTGACCGATCCGTCATCGGACCTGGCGGTCGCGATCGCGCTGGCTTCGGCGTACGTCAACCTGCCGTTGCCGGCCACCGCGGTGATGATCGGTGAAGTCGGTTTGGCGGGCGATCTGCGACGGGTCAGCGGCATGGAGCGGCGGCTGGCCGAAGCGGCCCGGCAGGGGTTCACCACCGCGCTGATCCCGCCGGGCTGTGATGCGGTGCCGACGGGCATTCAGGCGCTGGAGGCGGCCAACATCGTCGCAGCGCTAGAGCACATGCTCAACATCGCCGAGCACCGCGCCAACGCACCAACATCACCACAACGACTGGACATAGCGCAGAATGACTGGCAATGACTGCCGGCAAAGTAACGACAATCGGCGCCGTGCCGCCGCCGCGTCCCACCCTGCGTGAGGCCGTCGCACGGCTGGCGCCGGGAACTGCGCTGCGCGACGGCCTGGAACGCATCCTGCGCGGCCGGACCGGTGCCCTGATAGTCCTCGGATGCGACGACAGCGTAGAGGCGATCTGCGACGGCGGCTTCTCGCTCGACGTGCGGTATGCGCCGACCAGGTTGCGGGAGCTGTGCAAGATGGACGGTGCGGTGGTGCTGTCCACCGACGGCAGCCGGATCCTGCGGGCCAACGTGCAGCTGGTGCCCGACCCGTCGATACCCACCGACGAGTCC
Organism: Mycobacterium sp.; assembly: GCF_049280035.1. Lineage (GTDB taxonomy): Bacteria > Actinomycetota > Actinomycetes > Mycobacteriales > Mycobacteriaceae > Mycobacterium. The sequence goes on from NZ_JBAPPI010000343.1 coordinate 15,295, forward strand.
GGGACCCGGCACCGCTCGGCCGAGCGGGCCGCCATCCAGACCGGCTACCCGGTGGTCTCGGTCAGCCATTCGATGAGCATCGTGACCGTCTACCTCGGCGGCGAGCGCCACGTGCTGGCCGATTCGGCGACTATCTTGTCGAGAGCCAACCAGGCCCTCGCCACGCTGGAACGCTATAAGACCCGGCTTGACGAGGTCAGCGGACAACTGTCACGGGCCGAGATCGAGGACTTCGTCACGCTGCGCGATGTGATGACCGTCGTGCAGCGACTCGAGCTGGTCCGCCGGATCGGTCTGGTGATCGACTATGACGCCGTCGAGCTGGGTACCGATGGACGTCAGCTGCGGCTTCAGCTGGAGGAATTGCTCGGCGGCAACGACATCGCCCGTGAGCTGATCGTGCGCGACTACCACGCCAATCCCGAACCGTTGTCCAAGGAGGAGGTCGAGGCAATCCTCGCCGAGCTGGATAACCTGTCCGACACCGAGTTGATCGACTTCACCGCGCTGGCAAAGGTTTTCGGATATCCGCCGACGGATGAGGCCCAAGACTCGGCGATGAACTCACGCGGTTATCGCGCGATGGCCGGTATCCCCCGGCTGCAGTTCGCTCACGCCGACCGGCTGGTCCGCGAGTTCGGGTCGTTGCAGGGTCTGCTCGCGGCCAGTGCCAGCGATCTGGAGGCGGTCGAAGGGATCGGCGCGATCTGGGCACGGCAGGTCCGCGAGGGGCTGTCGCATCTGGCCGAGTCGACCATCGCCGACCCGCTCGGCTAGCGGCCTGGGCCAGGTGGCGGACCAGGCGGCGGCCCGACCGGCGCCGGGCCGGGC
>NZ_JBAPPI010000344.1:0-3703 GCF_049280035.1 Mycobacterium sp.
CAATGTGACGGTCGAGGATTGCGAAGGCCTGGTCGCCGCGATCACCGGCGCCCACTAGTCAGCTCAGCGAGCAGCGGTTGCCGTAGTCGAACGAGCGCACGGTCACCGAGTGTCCGAGCGGCTCACCGTCGGTGAGCAGCGCGATCAGGTCGTCTTCCTCGGTGGTCGCCAGGAACCGGCTGTTGTCGGCGTCGAGTCGCCCGACGATGATCCCGGTCAACTTCGCGCCGTCGCGCCGGACCGTGTAGGTCTCGACGGTGGCCGGGCCGTCGGCTTGCTCGACGACCGTTTCCTTCGGCGCCTGGTCGACCTGAGCCTGCAGCTCCGCGCTGCGATCCGGCTTCCACGCCGTCGGAGCGGTCGAGTAGACGCCGACCGAGTACTTGCTCAGCAAGCCGCCGTTCGCGCCGACCAGGCCGAATTGGCCTGGTGTGCCACGGCATTCGCCAACCGTCTCGGCGATGCCGTGCATCGAATAGTTGTTGCCCGCACCGCCGAAGAACGGTAGGCCACCGGTCAGCGTCAGCCCGCGCGGATCGTCGGTGGCGAGTCCGACGCCGTCGCAGATGTTGAACACCGGCACCGGGAAGCAGCTGTACAGATCGAAGGTGGCGATGTCGTTGATGCCGATACCGGCAACCGCCAGCGCTTCGCGCACCGCCATCACTGCCGACGGGGCGTGCCCAAGATCCGGCCGCTCCAGCAGGCTCTGCTCTTCGAGATCAGCGTGCCCGTGCAGATACACCCAATTTTCCTCGGGCACACCAAGTTTGCGCGCCGCTTCGACGGACATCAGCAGTGCCGCCGCGCCCTGGTTCACCTGGTCACGGGCAACCAGCAGCCGGGGGTACGGCTCGGAAATCATCCGGTTGCGCTCGGTGACGGTGATCAGTTCATCGACGCCACGTTCGACCGGCGCTGCGGCAAACGGATTCTCGGCCGCCACCTTGGTGAAGGGAGCAAACAGCTCGCCCATTCGGCGCAGGTAATCTGCGGGCCCGAGGCCGGTTCCGGCCCGCCGGGCATTCTCCAGCAGGCCGTACTGGGTGGGTGCGTCGACGAGCCCGTGAATCACCGTGTAGCGACTGATAAGTCCGTCCAGGCCGTGACCGCGGTCCTCCAGCGAACCGTCGACGGTTTCAGAGAAGTCCGGCCGATTGTCGGATCCGCCGAAGTAGCGGGTCGTCGATGTCGCGTCGGAACCGAAGACCAATGCGACCTCCGACCGTCCAGCGGCGATCTCGCCGGCCAGTTCGGTGATCAGGTGCTGCGGACCTTGGCCGCCAACGACTTCCAGGATGGCGCGGGCGGGGTCCGCACCGAGCCGGTTGGCCACCGACCGCGGGTAGTTGTTCGACTTGCCCAGCACCGCCTTGGCTGGCCCGGAGATCTCGAATTGCCTTACGCCGGCGATGGTATCGATTGATGCGGCCACCTTGGCCGCGTCGGCGCCACAATCCTCGAGCGCTGCACGAGCACCGGCTGCCGCCAGTTCGACGGCCGACATACCCCGGTAGTACGCGTCGTCGATGCGCTCGGCGGCCTGCCCGACACCGACCACTACCGGAGTGCGCGGGTCGACGGTCATGAGCGCCTACAGGCTTTGCAGGATCTGCCGGGCGAGCTCAGCGGTTTCCGAGGGAGTCTTGCCGACCTTGACCCCGGCCGCTTCCAGGGCCTCTTTCTTGGCGGCCGCGGTGCCCGACGATCCGGACACAATGGCGCCGGCGTGGCCCATCGTCTTGCCTTCCGGCGCAGTGAATCCCGCGACGTAGCCGACGACCGGCTTGGATACGTTGGCCTTGATGTAGTCGGCCGCACGCTCCTCGGCGTCACCGCCGATCTCGCCGATCATCACGATGACCTTGGTCTCCGGGTCCTTCTCGAACGCCTCGATCGCGTCGATGTGAGTGGTGCCGATCACCGGGTCGCCGCCGATACCGATCGACGTGGAGAACCCGAAATCGCGCAGCTCGTACATCATTTGGTAGGTCAGCGTGCCGGATTTGGACACCAGCCCGACGGGCCCCGAGCCGGTGATATTGGCCGGGGTGATGCCGACCAGCGCCTGACCCGGCGTGATGATGCCGGGACAGTTCGGGCCGATGATGCGGGTCTTGCCGCCCTTGGACACGTTATAGGCCCAGGCATATGCGCTGTCCTGCACCGGGATTCCCTCGGTGATGACTACCAGCAGCGGAATCTCGGCATCGATGGCCTCGATGATGGCGTCCTTGGCGAACTTCGGCGGCACGAAGATGATCGACACGTCGGCGCCGGTCTTTTCCATCGCTTCGGAGACGCTGCCGAACACCGGCAGCTTGATCAGCCGGCCGCCCTTGTCCTCATGCGTGACTTCAGTGCCTGCCTTGCGCGCGTTCACACCGCCGACAATTTTGGTGCCCGCCTTGAGCATTCGGGCAGTGTGCACGGTGGCCTCGCTACCGGTGATGCCCTGGACGATGACCTTGTTTTCTGCGGTCAAGAAGATAGACATGGGTCATGTTCCTTTCTCAGGCGCTCGCGAGATCGGCGGCCTTGTCGGCGGCCTCGTCCATTGTCGGCACCAGCGTCACCAGCGGGTGGTTGGCCTCGGCCAGGATCCGCCGGCCTTCGTCGACGTTGTTGCCGTCCAGCCGGACCACCAGCGGCTTGTTCGCCTCGGGGCCCAGGATCTGCAGCGCCTGCACGATCCCGGTGGCCACGGCGTCACACGCGGTGATGCCGCCGAACACATTGACGAACACGCTCTTGACCTGCTGATCGCCCAGCACGACATCGAGCCCGGCCGCCATCACCTCGGCCGAGGCGCCGCCGCCGATGTCGAGGAAGTTGGCCGGCTTGACCCCGCCGTGTTTCTCGCCGGCATAGGCCACCACGTCCAGCGTCGACATCACCAATCCGGCGCCGTTGCCGATGATCCCGACCTGACCGTCGAGCTTGACGTAGTTGAGGTCGTGCTCCTTGGCTTTGAGCTCGAGCGGGTCGGTGGCGTCGCGGTCCTCGAACTCGGCGTGGCCGGGCTGACGGAAGTCGGCGTTGGCGTCCAGGGTGACCTTGCCGTCCAGCGCCAAAATCTGGTCGTCGGGCGTCCGCACTAACGGGTTGACCTCGACCAGGGTGGCATCCTCGGCGACGAACAGCTCCCATAGCTTCGAGATGGTGACCGCTGCGGCGTCGAGTACCTCGGCCGGCAGATGGCCCTGCTCGGCGATCTTGCGGGCGAAGGCGAGATCGACTCCCTTGACCGCATCAACCGGCACCTTGGCCAGGCGCTCGGGCTTGGTCGCGGCGACCTCTTCGATCTCCACGCCGCCCTCCACCGAGCACATCGCCAGGTAGGTGCGGTTGGCCCGGTCCAGCAGGAAGGAGATGTAGTACTCCTGGGCAATGTCGCTGGCCTCGGACACCAACAGCTTCTTGACGACGTGGCCTTTGATGTCCAGGCCGAGGATGTTCTTCGCGTGGGTGTAAGCGTCCTCGGCGGTCGCGGCGTACTTCACGCCGCCCGCCTTGCCGCGGCCACCGGTCTTGACCTGGGCTTTCACCATGACGGGCCGGCCGATCTCCTGGGCGATCGCCTTGGCTCCTTCCGCGGTGTCGGTCACCCGGCCGGGTGTCGACGGGACGTTGTGCTTGGCGAACAGCTCTTTCGCCTGATATTCGAAAAGATCCATGGGCTCACTTCTGTGTCGGCCTATAT
>NZ_JBAPPI010000345.1:0-3431 GCF_049280035.1 Mycobacterium sp.
CGCAAGATCCTGCAGCCCTTCTTCAGCCCGCACACCTTGAAAGAGATGCTGCCCTCGCTGCAGCAGCAGGCAATCCAGATCATTGAGCAGGTAGCCGCACAAGGCGAGTGCGAAGTCGTGGCCGACGTTGCGATCCCATACCCCTCACAGGTATTCCTGACCCTGTTCGGGCTGCCGCTGAAGGATCGCGACAAGCTCGTCGCGTGGAAAACCTCGGTCATCGCGATCTCGGAAGCGCCGTCACTCGAGGATGCCGACCTGACGCCGGCACTCGAATTGGTCGCCTACCTCACCGAGGCGATCGACGCGCGGCGGGCCGACCCCGGGCCGGACATCCTGTCGCAGTTGCTCACCGGCGAGGAGCCGCTGGACGACGCCGAGGTGATGGGCCTGAGCTTCCTCTTCGTCCTGGCCGGGCTGGACACCGTCACCGCGGCGATGAGTTCCGCCCTGCTGGAGCTCGCCCGCAACCCGGAGTTACGGGCCACCCTCCGCGAGGATCCCGACCAGATCGATGTGTTCGTCGAGGAGATCGTCCGGCTGGAGCCGCCGGCGCCGATGCTGCCCCGTGTGACCACTACCGAGGTCACCATCGGGGACGTCACGCTGCCCGCCGACACCATGGTGCGGTTGTGCATCGCCGCGATCAATCGTGACGACAGCGACGAAATCTCGACCAACGATGTAGTGATGGACGGAAAGGTGCACCGGCACTGGGGATTCGGTGGCGGGCCGCACCGTTGTCTGGGATCGCACCTGGCCCGCCTGGAGCTCAGGTTGATCGTGGACGAATGGCTCCGGCGCATACCCGAATTCTCGGTGGAAGTCGGCGAGGAACCGAAGATCGTGTTCCCCGCGAGCACCTTTGCACTCGAACGCGTACCACTGAGACTGGGCTAATCGGCTACCCGTCGGCGAGTACTTTCCGACGAGCTGCTGTTTGTACAACGTGCCGGTATCACTCCGGGGCAGCTGCGCCTCGAACGAGAGCGGCTGCGGACACTTGTAGTGCGCCAACCGGTTTCATAGCCAGTCCAACAGCTCCGCGGCAACGGCCGACGCGTCGAACTATGCATAGTCGATCTGGGGATTGCGGTTACCGGCTCCCGAATTGGCCCTCAAGTAATCAGCTTCGGCGTCGAACCATCGTCTGATCACTTTTAGTCAATCAATGGTTGACTAACGTCAAGTGTCCGGCTTACTGTGGCGTCGTCTCACCGCTGCGACAGTAGGAGTGCGTCATGCACGTGAAAATCGAGAAGGTAGCCGCCTGGTCGGGCGTGGTTATGCTGCTCGCATTTTTGGTGATGTTTTGGCTCATCGCCGGGATCATCCCGCCGATCGACCCCAGCGACAGCGCAGCGCAAGTCGCCGCCAGATACACCGAGGACGCGCTGCGCATTCGCATCGGCTTGGCTTTGATGGTCTTTTTCGCCTTCGCTTGGGCTCCGTTCTGGGCGCTGCTTGCCCGGCAGGTGCGCAGGATCGAAGGCTACTGGGGCGTCATGTCGCTCACCCAGATCCTGCTCGGCGTGACTTTCCCTTTTGGTTTCTCGCTGTGTGCGATCTTCGCCGTCACCGCCGCATACCGTCCGGACCGCAATCCCGATGTAACGCAAGCGCTTAACGACGTGTTCTGGTTCATTTTCGTCGGCCTTGTCGGCCCGCTGATCACCCAGGTCGTGATCCTTGCGCTCGCCGTGTTGTTCGTCGACAAGCGCGAAGTGCCTAGCTTCCCACGGTGGTTCGGCTATTTCAACATCTGGTACGCCGTGCTCGGTGTTCCCGGTTGCGCGATCTACCTGTTCAAGACCGGACCGCTGGCGTGGAACGGAATATTCGCATTCTGGATCCCCCTGACGGTCTTCTGCATCTGGCAAGCCGTCACCTCGGTCATGCTCGTCAAGGCGGTTGACGTCGAAGCCCACGAACGCACGAGGAACGCAGCCGAACGCGTTTGGGAACCGGCGGCATGAACCAGACCACCCTGCAGTCGGTAGTTAATGGCGACGACGGGTCGATGGCGGCCAAGGCCGCTCGCCATGTACCGGGTGAACCTGGAGTGTGGATCTTCCTGTTCGGCGACATGGTGGTGTTCGGGGTCTTCTTCGCGACCTTCATGTATCAGCGCTCCCTGGCGCCCGAATTGTTCAACCAATCGAGCCACACGCTCAGCATCGGCATCGGCCTGACCAACACGCTGATCCTGCTGACCAGTTCCCTTTTCGTTGTGACTGCCGTGCGGGCGATTCGCTTGTTTCAGCCTCGTACGGCCCAGGTGCTCCTCGCCGGCGGCCTGGTATGCGGGCTGGCGTTCGTCGGGTTCAAGGCCATTGAGTACACGGCGAAGGTGTCGCAGGGCCACGTCCCGACTCAAAATAACTTCTACCTATACTTCTTCATCCTGACCGGCCTGCATCTGTTCCACGTGCTGATCGGCTTGATGGTGCTGATCCTGCTTTTGATCCAGGCGCGACACACCGAACTCAGCGCCACCAGGATGGCGCTCGTTGAAGGCGGGGCCTGTTTCTGGCACCTCGTGGACCTGTTGTGGATCGTTCTTTTCCCGTTGCTCTATCTGGTGAGTTGACTGATGACCCTCTCACTGCTGCGCGCTCGCTCGACATACGTCTGGCTGGTCCTCGTCGCCGTCACGATCGTGTCGTGGGCGGTGGGCGCCGACCACAAGGTCGGTTCAGGTGTCGCCGTCGTGGTCCTTGGTCTCGCGCTGATCAAGGTCCGGTTCGTCGGCCTGGATTTTATGGAGTTGCGCAACGCTCCGCTCTTGTTGCGTGGCGCCTTCGAGGCATACTGCGTGATCCTTTGGATGGGTCTCGCCGGTATGTACTTCTAGCTCTGAGGTTCGTTATGGGTGCTCAAGGCCAACGTGTTCGGCGCGGCAGCGCTCCAGGACTGCTCGAGGATGCCGCTCGCGAGGTGTTCGCAGAGCGCGGCTATGAAGCCACGACGCGCGAGATCGCCTCGCGCGCAGGCGTATCACACGACCTGATCTTTCGATACTTCGACAGCAAGGAGAAGCTTTTCTTCGATGCAGTGGCGACGCCCCTGCTCCACGCGGTTAGCGGGTTGCACCAACGGTGGCTCGACGACCCTGCCCTGACGACGATGGACCACGACCGGCTGATCCGGCGCTTCACCACCGGCTTCTACCAGTTCATGTCCGCGAATCAGTCCATCGCTAGAGCGATGGTGCACCTGTTCGTCAGTTCTTCGACTGAGGGTGCGCTAGAGCGCTTGCGCGGAAAGATCACCGAAACGCTGACACCCATGATTGCCCCCGTCGACACATACCTGGCAGCGGAAGGTCTACGGCACTCGTCGCCGGCGTTGCAGTTGCGGCTCATGATCCTGTTCGTCGGCGCGGCGGCGACCTTCCTTCGCAGCACCTACCCTACGGATGACGACGTGCC
>NZ_JBAPPI010000346.1:0-4279 GCF_049280035.1 Mycobacterium sp.
GGGCGCGCGAGGTCGGCGGCTCGACGTGCGCCAAGCCCGCACCGTCGTGCACCAGACCGTCGCCGCGGTGGATGGCGCACCCGACATGGGGCCGCACGGGCTGCGACACAGCGCGGCCACCCACCTGCTCGAGGGCGGAGCTGACCTGCGTTTCGTGCAGGAGTTGCTTGGCCATTCCAGCCTGGCCACCACCCAGCTCTACACCCACGTCACGGTTGCCCGACTGCGGGCGGTGCATGACCGCGCCCATCCGCGGGCCTAATTCCGGGCCTCGAATGTGGGGTTGTGTCACGCTTTTTCGGCAAAAGCGTCCATCAACCCCACACTCGGCGACTGGAATAGTCACCCGCGCAGCGGTTTGAGCCGGATTGGCGTGGACGCCAGCAACCCCAGTGGGTCGACGTAATCGGCCCGGGCAGCCGGGCCCCACATCGCGCCCCAGTGCAGGCACGCCGCGACCGGACAGCCCGGGTGCCCGGCCAGCAATTCACCGATCACCGTCCCGGCGGTCAGCAGCTGCCCGACCCGCACAGTCGCCTGCACCGGTTCGTAGCTGGTGTGCAAACCACCCGGGTGAGCCAACGACACCACCTGCCGGCCAGCCAGCATCCCGGCGTAGACCACGGTCCCCGCGTCCGCGGTATATACCGGCTGGCCTGGCGTGCCCGCCAGGTCCACACCGCGATGTCCGCGGTTCCAGTCCGGGGCCGGGGCGTCGAAGGTTCGCACTACCGCCGGGTGCGGCCGCAGCGGCCAGTCCAGCCGCACGTCGTCCGCTCGGACCGGGCTTGCCCAGATCAGCGCCGCGACCAAGATCACCGCCACCCATCGCATATCCTCAGTTCACCTTGGCATCGCCAACCCGGCCAGCCAGCACTGTGGACAAAGCACCTGCTGAGACCGTGTAAACTGCTTCCCGCAGCCCGTATTAACGGACTGACTTCGCGCGTCTGCACCGCGGCTCGGAGTTCCACTAGGAGTTCGCACCGCATGCCGGGCGGTCCCGTTCCACAGCGGGTCCGGCATCGCAGCAGCCGCCAGGGCCCGGCTTCACCCGACGCCGGGCGACAACCGACACACAAAGGCATAAGCATGGCCGTAGTAACCATGAAGCAGCTGCTCGACAGCGGCACCCACTTCGGGCATCAGACCCGTCGCTGGAATCCCAAGATGAAGCGGTTCATCTTCACCGACCGCAACGGCATCTACATCATCGACTTGCAGCAGACGCTGACCTTCATCGACAAGGCGTACGAATTCGTCAAAGAGACCGTCGCCCATGGCGGCTCGGTGTTGTTTGTCGGTACCAAGAAGCAGGCGCAGGAGTCCATCGCCGCCGAAGCCACCCGGGTTGGCATGCCGTATGTCAATCAGCGCTGGCTGGGCGGCATGCTGACCAACTTCTCCACCGTCCACAAGCGGCTGCAGCGGCTCAAGGAACTCGAGACGATGGAGCAGACCGGTGGCTTCGAGGGCCGTACCAAAAAGGAAATCCTGGGCCTGACCCGGGAAAAGAACAAGCTGGAGCGCAGCCTGGGCGGTATCCGCGACATGGCGAAGGTGCCGTCGGCGGTTTGGGTCGTCGACACCAACAAGGAGCACATCGCCGTCGGCGAGGCTCGCAAGCTGGGTATCCCGGTGATCGCGATCCTCGACACCAACTGCGACCCCGACCTGGTCGACTACCCGATCCCGGGCAACGACGACGCGATCCGCTCGGCGGCCCTGCTGACCAAGGTGATCGCCTCGGCGGTAGCCGAGGGCCTGCAGGCGCGTGCCGGTCTTGGTCGCGGCGACGGCAAGCCCGAGGCAGAAGCGGCTGAGCCGCTCGCCGAATGGGAGCAAGAACTGCTGGCCTCGGCCACCGCTTCAGCAGAAGCCCCCGCGGCCGTGACCGCCGCCGGAGACGCAACCGAATCAACCCCCACGGAAGGCTGATATGGCGAACTTCACCGCTGCCGACGTCAAGCGGCTTCGGGAGCTCACCGGTGCCGGCATGCTCGACTGCAAAAACGCGCTGGCCGAAACCGACGGCGACTTCGACAAGGCCGTCGAGGCGCTGCGGATCAAGGGCGCCAAGGATGTCGGCAAGCGCGCCGAGCGGGCCACCGCCGAGGGTCTGGTGGCGGCCAAGGACGGCGCGCTGATCGAGCTGAACAGCGAGACCGACTTCGTCGCCAAGAACGCTGAGTTCCAAAAGCTCGCCGACGAGATCGTCGCGGCGGCCGCCAAGTCCAAGGCCGCCGACGTCGAAGCCGTCAAGGCTTCTCCTATTGGCCAAGCCTCGGGTACTAAAACCGTTGAGCAGGCCATCGCCGACCTGTCGGCGAAGATCGGCGAAAAGCTCGAATTGCGCCGGGTCGCGTACTTCGACGGCACCGTCGAGACCTACCTGCACAAGCGCGCAGCCGACCTACCGCCGGGCGTTGGTGTCCTGGTCGAGTACGGTCCGGGTAACGACCCGGACACAGGCACAGCCGCGGCACATGCCGTCGCGCTGCAGATCGCCGCACTCAAGGCCCGGTATTTGTCCCGCGACGACGTGCCCGACGACGTGGTGGCCAGCGAACGGCGTATCGCCGAAGAGACCTCGCGCGCGGAAGGCAAGCCCGAACAGGCCTTGCCCAAGATCGTCGAGGGCCGGCTGAACGGGTTCTTCAAGGACGTCGTGCTGCTCGAGCAGCCGTCGGTGTCCGACAACAAGAAGACGGTCAAGGCGCTGCTCGACGAGGCCGGCGTCACCGTCACACGGTTCGTCCGCTTCGAGGTGGGGCAGCAGTAGCATCAGCCGGATGCGACATGTGCACGCGTTTGATGACGACGCCCTCGGTGATCTCGATGCAGTCGAGCTGGTCGACGCCCTCAACTCCGGTCGGGTAGGCCGGGCCGAGGTCGTCGAGGCGGCGATCGCGCGCACCGAGGCCGTCAACGCCGCCGTGAACGGCTTGGCGTATCGGACATTCGACCAGGCCCGTGCCGCAGCGGCTGCACCCGAGAAGGACGGCTTTTTCAGCGGCGTACCCACCTTCGTCAAGGACAACGTTGACGTCGCCGGGCTGCCGACGATGCGGGGCGCCGACGCGTGGACACCGCGGCCAGCCGACCTCGACGGCGAGTTCGCGCAGGTGTACCTGGCCACCGGGATGACGTCGCTAGGCAAAACGCAGATGTCGGAGTACGGGTTCAGCGCCTCGGCCGAACACCCGCGGCTCGGACCGGTCCGCAACCCGTGGAACACCGACTACACCGCAGGCGCGTCGTCGTCGGGCTCCGGCGCCTTTGTCGCGGCCGGTGCGGTACCGATCGCCCACGCCAACGACGGCGGTGGCTCAATTCGGATCCCCGCGGCCTGCAACGGACTTGTGGGGTTGAAGCCGTCGCGCGGCCGGCTGCCGCTGGATAAGGAAGTCAGCCGAATGCCGATTCGCCTCGTCACCAACGGGGTGGTCACCCGATCGGTGCGCGACACCGCGGCCTTTTTCCGGGAAGCCGAACGCATCTGGCCCGCCCCGAAGCTGCCGCCGATCGGCGACGTGCGGCACCCCGGCAAGCAGCGGCTGAGGATCGCCGTCATCACCCGCTCGCTACTGCGTGAGTGCAGCGCCGAAGTCCGTGAGCTCACGCTGAAAACCGCCGGGTTGCTCGAAGAACTCGGCCACCGCGTCGACCACGTCGAAAAGCCGCCGGTGCCCAGCAGATTCGCCTCCGATTTTTTGCTGTATTGGGGGCTGCTGGCACTCGGCCAGATCCACCTCAGCCGAAGCGAGGCCGGCTTCGATCGCAGTCGGCTGGACAACCTGACCCTGGGCCTGGATCGGCTCGCGCGCCGCAACATGCACCGGCTGCCACTGGCGCTCATGCGTCTGCGGGGCGCGTGGCGGCACACCGCGCGTTTCGCCCGAACATATGACGCGGTGTTGACCCCGACGCTGGCCGACGAGACGCCGCCGATCGGTTACCTCGACCCGACTGCCGACTACCAGCAGATCATCGACCGGCTACAAGAATGGGTCGCGTTCACGCCGCTGCAGAACGTGACCGGGGAGCCCTCGATCTCGTTGCCGCTGGCAGAATCCGCCAACGGGTTGCCGGTCGGCATGATGTTGTCCGCGGTCACGGGAGCCGAAGTCCGGCTGCTGGAATTGGCCTACGAACTCGAAGAGGCCCAGCCGTGGGCCCGCATTCAGGCCGTTCGGTGACGATGCAGGCCGGGACGGCCTGAGGAGGAGCCGAACCATCAGTCCGTTCGGTGACGATGCAGGCCGGGACGGCCTGAGGA
>NZ_JBAPPI010000347.1:0-12070 GCF_049280035.1 Mycobacterium sp.
GTCTATTTGGTCTGGAACTACGGCTACCGCCAGGGCGTAGGCGGATCGAGCATCGGTAAGTCGGTGCTGAAGTTCAAAGTCGTCAGCGAGAACACCGGAGAGCCAATCGGTTTCGGAATGTCCGTGCTGCGCCAGATCAGCCACGTCGTCGACGCGGTGCCTTTCTACCTCGGCTACCTGTTTCCGCTCTGGACCGCCAAACGCCAAACGCTGGCTGACAAAATCATGGGTACGGTTTGCCTGCCACTCCGAAACCGGGACTCGACCACAGTCGAGTAGCTCGCACATTGCCGGGCTGACCGTCGATACGTGAACAGCGCAGCGCGCTAGCCAGCAACAACCGCAACTTCCGTTAGTACCCCTCCTTTGCGGCATTACTCGGGTAGCGTACGCAGCACTGTTTACCCAGCAAATTCAGCTCCGCAAAGGAATGAGCCGATGACTGAGCAACCGCCTGGGCCACCGTCGGGAAGTTATCCACCGCCGCCCCCCGGTAGCCACCCACCGCCGCCTCCCGGTAGTTACCCACCGCCTTCGCCGAGCGGTTACCCGCCGCCACCGCCACCCGCGGGCGGCTACCCACCGCAAGTGTCGAGCGGGTATGTCGAGATTCCCGGGGTCGGTCCGGTCGAGGTCGCGTCAATTGGCCAGCGCTTTCTCGCCAGATTGATCGACGGGGTCCTCATCGGCGTCGTTTACGTAGCAATCCAGGCGGTCGGCGTGGCAGATATGGCGTCGACTGCCCAGCCCGTTACCGACCAGTACGGCAACACCACCTACGAGCCTTCTGCCGCTGGAATGGCCGGGTATTTCCTGCTGCTGGGGATCCTGATGGTAGTCGGCTTCCTATACGAGTGGCTGATGGTGGGCTTGCGCGGCGCGACATTAGGGAAGATGGCGCTGTCGATCAAAGTGGTCAATGAAAGCACGGGCGAAGTGCTTGGCCTCAGCGGTTCGTTTCTCCGCTGGCTCATTTTCTTCGCGGGCAACCTCGCCTGTGGTATCGGGATAATCGTGGTTTATCTGTCGGTGCTTTTCGACAACTCGGGCCGCTTGCAGGGCTGGCAGGACAAAGTAGCCCACGACCTCGTCATACGCCGACCGCGCTAGACCCGTCAGAAGGGTCCACTGGAAAGCGCTGACCGCAGTCCGACCAGATACTCCGGTGTGATGCGGTTGGCGCCGAATAGTGTTGGACGGCGGTCGTTAGGCTGATCGTCGATGAGCGAACAGCACTTCGAGGCCGCCGGGCTCGCCACCAAGGCCATCCATGCCGGCTACCGACCTGACCCGTTGACCGGGGCGGTCAACGCCCCGATCTACGCCAGCAGCACCTTCGCCCAGGACGGGGTCGGTGGTCTGCGCAGCGGATTCGAGTACGCGCGCACCGGCAACCCGACCCGCGCCGCGCTGGAGACCGCGTTGGCCGCCGTCGAGGACGGCAGGTTCGGCCGGGCGTTCAGTTCCGGCATGGCGGCCAGCGACTGTGCGCTGCGGGCGGTGCTGCGCCCCGGCGACCATGTGGTTATCCCCGACGACGCCTATGGCGGAACATTCCGGCTGATCGACAAGGTGTTCACCGGATGGGGTGTGCAGCACACCCCGGTGGCGCTGTCCGATCTCGACGCGGTCCGCGCAGCGCTCACCCCGCGCACCCGGCTGATCTGGGTGGAAACACCCACCAACCCGCTGCTGTCGATCGCCGATATCGCGGCAATCGCCGAGCTGGGCGCCGAGCAGTCCGCGAAAGTGTTGGTGGACAACACGTTTGCATCACCGGCGCTGCAGCAGCCGTTGACGCTCGGCGCCGACATCGTGGTGCATTCGACCACCAAGTACATCGGCGGCCACTCCGACGTGGTGGGCGGAGCCCTGATTACCAACGACGAAGAGTTGGACGCGGCGTTTGCGTTCTTGCAGAACGGGGCCGGTGCGGTGCCGGGACCGTTTGATGCCTACCTGACCATGCGCGGCCTGAAGACGCTGGTGCTGCGAATGCAGCGGCACAGCGAAAACGCCGCTGCCGTCGCGGAATTCCTCGCCGGGCACGCGTCTGTTAGCGCGGTGCTGTATCCAGGCCTGGCCGCTCATCCCGGTCACCAGATCGCGGCGCGGCAGATGCGCGGCTTCGGCGGCATGGTGTCGGTACGGATGCGGGGCGGACGCAGCGCCGCCGAGGCGCTGTGCGCCAACACCAGGGTGTTCATCCTGGCCGAGTCGCTCGGTGGAGTCGAGTCGCTGATCGAGCATCCCGGCGCGATGACCCATGCATCGACCGCCGGTTCCCAGTTGGAGGTGCCGGACGATCTGGTGCGGCTGTCGGTTGGCATCGAGGACATCGCCGACCTGATAGCCGATCTCGACCAGGCGCTCAGCTGACCCCGCTGCGCGGGGCCAGCGCCTGACGGATGACCGCGGTCGTCACAGCCAGGTTGACCTCGGCCAGTTCTGGTTCGGACTCGCGCACCCAACTACCGCTGGCGATATCACCCGCCCGGTTGAGCACCCACTCCCAGGCGCGTTCGTTGAGGCTGAGCACCGCGCTCAGGCCATCGACGGTATGCAGCAGCGCGATCAGTGTCGCCATCGCGGGATCGGGGCTGTTGTGGTCCAACAACACCGATATCAGCGTCGCGCGAATTGCGTCGACTCGAGTCCGATCGAGCAGCGGCCACGCGTACACCCGCCGCAAGCCGTTGCCCTGCAGTCGAACCCGGTGGATGTGACCGGCATGCTCCAACTGTGACAGCACAACGCCGGTGGTCTGGCGGCGCATTTTTGCGATCGCGGCAGCCGGGCTCATCGGGCGGTGCAGCAACATCTGCAGCGCGGGTGCGACCACGGGATCCGTTGGCTCCGGCCCGATTAGCGCGACCAGCTGACCGGCTTGCACCTGCTCGTAGTCCACCGCCGGCCGGATCCGGCAGGCATGCGCCAAGTCCAGCAGCACCGCCGCGGACAGCACACGCCCATGGCGGGCCCGGTCCAGCGCCGGCTGAGCTGATGCGTTGTCGAGCAGGAGCAAGGCCAAATCCTCGGCGATGCGCGCCATCAGCCGATGTGATCCCGCCCTGTGTCCCCGACCGATGCCCTAGTTAGCCGTGGTACGGCTCTGCGCTGACCAGCGTCACTTCGACGGTGTTGCCGTTGGGCACGGTGTACTTGCGCGTCTCACCGACCTTGGCGTCGATCAGGGCGCCGCCCAGGGGCGAGTTCGGGGAGTACACCTCGAGCTTGCCGTCGTTAACGCCCTCCTGGCGGGTGGCGATCAGGAACGTCTCGCTGTCCGACTTGTCGCCGTCGTAGTAGACCTTGACCACCGAACCCGGCAGCGCCACGCCGGACTGCTTGGGCGCCTCGCCGACTTTCGCGTTGTTGAGCAAGTCCTGCAGCTGACGGATGCGGGCCTCTTGCTGGCCCTGCTCCTCGCGAGCGGCGTGGTATCCGCCGTTCTCGCGCAGGTCGCCCTCCTCGCGGCGGTCGTTGATCTCCGCGGCGATGACTGGACGGTTCGCGATCAATTGATCGAGCTCAGTCTTGAGTCGGTCATGTGATTCCTGGGTCAACCAGGTCACCTGAGTGTCCGTCATCTCGTCGTGCTCCTTGTGGTGTCGGTTCCGCGGCATCCGCGTTCGCAGGTTGTCCGTCTTGCTGCCGGGCGGGCCCACCGCGTGTACTGCCGACCCCAGTAGTCGGGTGTACCCCTGCGCGGCCCATACGGCCGCTAATGCAGCAATACACGGTCCCAGCCGGAACCGTGCATCCGAACAGCTTACCACCGTCGCGGCCGGTGCCGAGTACCTTTTCGCAGTTGGGTGTTTGCCAGGGGTGGCGAGAAGCGCGCGCGGTCAGGGCGCACGCAGGTAGCCCGGCACGTCGGTGCCGCAGCCGTAGACGTCGCCCATCACCGGCGGCTTGCTGGACTTGACGATCGTCGTCACCTGGACCGTCGCTTCGGATGCTGGGGGAACCAGCACCTCACGTCGACCCGTCTCACTGCCGTCTTTCGCGCGCACCCGCACGATGCAGTCGACCGGCGCCGACGGGTCCGACCGCGTCACGCTGATCGTTACCGATACCGTCTCCTGATCGATCAGCCGATACCCGGCCAGCGTGCCGACGACTTCGCTGCGACCCAACCGTTGATAGCCGATGACCGCGATCACGATTCCGGCGACGACACCGGCCCCAGCCAGCGCAAGGACGACCCGGCGCCGCGACGCGCGGGGCATTTGGCCATGCCCGTAGCGGGTGCGCGGCGGCTGCAGGGAAGCTTTGCTCATGTGTCTCGCGGTACGTGCGGGGTAGTCAGGTTTCGGGCCCCGCTATCCGGGATGAAACTATTAGGACTGGAACTATAGGCCCGACAGACCAACGTGACGAAAAGAACAGCACACGGAACAGGGAGCACGTGAGCGAACTGCGGTTGATGGCGGTGCACGCCCACCCGGACGACGAGTCCAGTAAGGGCGCTGCCACCCTCGCCCGCTACGCCGACGAGGGACACCGCGTACTGGTGGTGACCCTGACCGGCGGCGAACGCGGTGACATCCTCAACCCGGCGATGGACCTACCCGAAGTGCACGGTCGCATCGCCGACATCCGCCGCGACGAGATGGCCAAGGCAGCCGAAATCCTCGGCGTCGAACACACCTGGCTGGGCTTCGTCGATTCCGGCCTGCCCAAGGGCGATCCGCCGCCACCGCTGCCCGAGGATTGCTTCGCGCGGACCCCGCTGGAGGTGTCCACCGAGGCGTTGGTGCGGGTGGTGCGCGAGTTCCGCCCGCATGTGATGACGACCTACGACGAGAACGGCGGCTACCCGCATCCCGACCACATCCGTTGCCATCAGGTCTCGGTCGCCGCATACGAGGCGGCCGGTGACTATCGGCGGTTTCCGGACGCGGGCCCGGTGTGGACGGTGCCCAAGCTGTATTACAACCACGGCTTCCTGCGCCAGCGGATGCAGATGCTGCAGGACGAATTCGCCAAGCACGGCCAGACCGGGCCGTTCGAGAAGTGGCTGAAGCATTGGGATCCCGCGCACGATGTGCACGCCGACCGGGTGACCACCCGGATCGAGTGCTCGGCGTATTTCAGTCAACGTGACGACGCGCTGCGTGCCCACGCCACCCAGATCGACCCGAAAGGGGATTTCTTCGCGGCCCCGATCGGATGGCAGCAGCGGCTATGGCCCACCGAAGAGTTCGAGCTGGCGCGCTCACGTGTTCCGGTGCGACTTCCCGAAAACGATCTGCTGGCCGGAATCGAGCCGGAGCAGTGAACCCGCTTGCGGTTGCCGCGATCCGGGTGCTCGCCGACTTGCAGGCTGACGGGGCGCCACACAACAGCGGACCGGATTTCGGCAAAGCCAGCCCGTTCGGGTTGCTGGTGGTGGTGCTGCTGTTGATCAGCCTGCTGTTTCTGGTGCGCTCGATGAACCGGCACCTGCGCAAACTGCCGGAGTCCTTCGACCCGCAGAACCCCGGCCCGGATCAGGCGGTCGACGACGGGACGATCGGCGCCGACAAGCCGACACCGGGGCCCGCCGATGATCGCTTCCCCCATGAGCCCAGCGGCTAACCTGCTCGCCGGGGCCGCCAGCCCCTACCTTCGCCAGCACGCCGACAACCCGGTGCATTGGCAGCAATGGTCGCCGCGGGCGCTGGCCGAGGCCGCCGAACGCGATGTGCCGATCCTGCTTTCGGTCGGCTACGCCGCATGCCACTGGTGTCACGTCATGGCGCACGAGTCGTTCGAAGACGACGAGGTGGCCGCCGCGATGAACGCGGGGTTCGTGTGCGTCAAGGTCGACCGCGAGGAGCGGCCCGACATCGACGCGGTCTACATGAATGCCACCGTCGCGCTCACCGGGCAGGGTGGCTGGCCCATGACATGTTTCCTGACACCCGACGGCCGGCCCTTCTTCTGCGGCACCTACTATCCCAAAGCCGGGTTCCTGCAGCTGCTTTCGGCGGTGGACAGTACCTGGCGCGATCGTCGCGACGAGGTCGAGCAGGCCTCCGATCACATCGCAAGCGAATTGCAGTCAATGGCTGGGGGATTGCCTGGTGGCGGCCCGGAAGTGGCGGAGTCGCTGTGTGACGACGCCGTCGCCGCGATTCTGCGTGACGAGGACACCGCGCGCGGCGGTTTCGGCGGGGCACCGAAATTCCCGCCGTCGGCGTTGCTCGAGGCGCTGCTGCGAAGCTACGAACGGACCGGCTCGCCGCGCGCGCTGGATGCGGTTCGCCGTACCGGCACCGCGATGGCCCGTGGCGGAATCTACGACCAGCTGGCCGGCGGGTTCGCCCGCTACAGCGTCGATAGCGCCTGGGTGGTACCGCATTTCGAGAAGATGCTGTACGACAACGCGCTACTGCTGCGCGGCTATGCGCACTGGGCCCGCCGCACCGGGGACGAGTTAGCGCGCCGGGTCGCCGCGGAGACCGCACGTTTCCTGCTCGACGAGTTGGCTCAAGCCCACATGTTCACCTCGTCGCTGGACGCCGACGCCGACGGCCGGGAGGGTTCGACTTACGTCTGGACGCCTACGCAACTGACCGAAGTGCTCGGCAGCGGCGACAGCCCTTGGGCCGCTTCGGTTTTCGGGGTCACTGCGACGGGTAACTTCGAGGCCGGCGCGTCGGTGCTGCAGTTGCCCCGCGATCCGGATGACCCCGGCCGTTTCGAACGCGTCCGGACGGCGTTGCTGGCCGCCCGGCTCACCCGGCCGCAGCCCGGTCGCGACGACAAGGTCGTCACCGCCTGGAACGGACTGGCCATCACCGCGCTGGCCGAGGCGAGTGTGGCGTTGGGCGCGCCGGAGTTGGCCGACGCCGCCGCGCGCTGCGCGACCGCGCTGGTGGAGCTGCACCTGGTGGATGGCCGGCTGCGGCGGGCCAGCCTGGGCGGGCTGGTCGGCGAGAGCGCGGCGATCCTGGAAGACCACGCCATGCTGGCCACCGGGCTGCTGACGCTCTACCAGTTGACCACCGACGACGGCTGGTTGACGACGGCCATCGACCTGCTCGATATTGCGTTGGCGCACTTCGCGGATCCGGACCGGCCTGGCCGCTGGTTCGACAGCGCCGACGATGCCGAGCAGCTGCTGTTGCGGCCCGCTGACCCGCTGGACGGGGCTACGCCGTCGGGCGCGTCCTCGATCGCCGAGGCGCTGCTGACCGCAGCGCATCTGGTCGACGCGAAACGCGCTGACCGCTACCGGCAGGCGGCGGCTGACACGCTGCAGGCGCACTCTCCGCTGCTGGCCGCCGCGCCGCGCTCGGCCGGACATTGGCTGGCGGTCGCCGAATCCGCGGTGCGCGGGCCGTTGCAGATCGCGGTGGCCTGTGACCCGGTGGAATCGTCGCTGCTGGCCGACGCGCGCAGACTGGCGCCCGGCGGGGCGATCGTCGTCGGCGGCGCGGCGGGGTCATCGGAGCTGTTGGTCGGCCGCGACCGGGTGGCCGGTGCTGACGCGGCATATCTCTGCCGCGGGCAAGTGTGCGACATGCCCGTCACCACGGCCGAGGATCTGACGGCGGCGCTGACTAGGCCACGGTAGCGTTGCCAGTCATGCCGAGCCGCGAACAGATCGCCGACACCGTCAACCGCTACATCAGCTTGCTGGCTAAGGGCAGCGCTGACGATTTGGTCGAGTTGTTCGCCGACGACGCCACCGTCGAGGACCCAGTCGGCGGCGAGGTGCACATCGGCCGGCAGGCGATCCGCGGCTTCTATTCGTCCGTCGACAAACTGGAACGGGAATGCGAGCTGGTGACACTGCGGGTGGCCGGTAACGAGGCGGCTTTCCAGTTCAAGTTGACCGTGAAGGCCGGCGACGGCGGGATGCTGATCGAGCCGATCGATGTGATGGTGTTCGGCGACGATGGCAAGGTGACCGCGATGAAGGCCTACTGGTCGGCCGACCACGTCACGCAGCTCTAGCGCCGGCGATCACGCCGGGTGGCCCACGTAGAACACCGCGAGCCACACGGCGATGTAGTGGCAGATCGCGGCCACCGCGGTGCAGGCGTGGAAGAACTCGTGATAGCCGAACGTGCTCGGCCACGGGTCGGGCCAACGCAGCGCGTAGAGAATGCCACCGATGCTGTACAGGGCGCCGCCGACAACCAGGAGCACCATCGCGGCCACGCCGGCGACGTGCATGATCATCGCGACGTAAAACGCGGCGACCCAGCCGAGCAGCAGGTAAAGCGGTACACCGACCCAGCGCGGCGCGCTCGGCCAGCACATCTTGAGCAACACCCCCGCGATCGCACCGCCCCACACGACGCTCAGCACCAGCATCCCCGCGTCGTGCGGCATCGCCAACAGCGCGAACGGCGTGTAGGTACCGGCGATCAACACGAAGATCATCGAATGGTCGAGCCGCCTCATCCACTTGCGGACGTTCGCCGATTTCCAGGTCACTCGGTGATAGACGGCGCTGACGGTGAACATCCCCACCACGGCGCCGGTATAGGCGAACGTTGCCAAACCGGCTTTGAGCCCGGCCAGCGGCCAGGACACCGATATCAGCGAAGCGCCGGCGGCGACCGCGACGACGGCCGACACCAAATGGATCCAGCCGCGTGCCCGCGGCTTGGTCAGCACGTCGGTAGCAGCCTGCAGGACCTGACCGCCGACTTCCCCGACACTGTTGGCCGGCCCGGAAGTGCCGGGCTCGGCGACCACGTGGGTCTCGCGGGCCAATATTCCTCCCTGATCACTCGCTGTGTTTACGGCCGGATCGCCGGTAAGCGCTATCGCCCACAGTAATCTGGATCGCTGTGGAGATCATCCCGCCGCGCCTCAAGGAACCGCTCTACCGGCTCTACGAGTTGCGGCTGCGGCAAGGCCTGGCCGCAGCCAAACCCGCGCTGCCGCGTCACATCGCGGTGTTGTGCGACGGCAACCGGCGGTGGGCACGTGACGCCGGTTACGACGACGTCAGTTACGGGTATCGGATGGGCGCGGCCAAGATCGCCGAAATGCTGCGCTGGTGCCAAGAAGCCGGCATCGAAATGGCCACCGTCTATTTGCTTTCCACCGAAAACCTGCGACGCGATCCCACCGAATTGGCCGCGCTGATCGAGATCATCACCGATGTCGTCGAGGAGATCTGCGCGCCGGCAAACCGATGGAGTGTGCGCACTGTCGGGGATCTGGAGTTGATCGGCGAGGAGCCCGCACGACGACTGCGAGACGCCGTGGAAAGCACAGTGGGCACCGCATCCACCGCCGGATTTCACGTCAACGTCGCCGTTGGGTACGGCGGGCGCCAGGAAATCGCCGACGCCGTTCGGGCATTGTTGAGCAAGGAGATCGCCAACGGAGCCAGCGGCGAGGAACTCGTCGACGCCGTCACTGTCGACGCGATCTCGGAGAACCTGTACACCTCCGGGCAGCCGGATCCCGACCTGGTCATCCGGACGTCGGGGGAGCAGCGACTATCCGGCTTCCTGTTATGGCAAAGCGCCTACTCGGAGATGTGGTTCACCGAAGCGCATTGGCCCGCATTCCGCCGGGTTGACTTCTTGCGCGCGTTGCGCGATTACAGCTTGCGCCACCGCCGCTACGGCATCTGACGGCGTGCCACACTGAGAGCATGGCTGCGCTATCAGCGTTGGTGTTCTCGCTGAGCTGGTGGCTGGGGCTGTATCTGTTGGCCCGTGACCCGCGCAAGCCGGTGCTCGCGTTCTCGGCGATTGGCCTGTGCAGCTTTGCGACGGCGGTGGCGCTGGATGCGGTGCGGCTCATCACGCATTCCGCACTGCTCGGCCACGTGGAGATCTACCTGGTTGCCGTACCCGGCGTGGCCTGGTTCGCGGTGCTCGTCGAGCTGGCAAGGCCGTGTGACGGCGGGCGGGCGCGTACCGGTGCGGTGTTGCTGGTCGGCGCCGTCGGCGCGCTGACATTGGTCGGCGCAACGCTGGCCGGCAGCGTCGACGGGCCGCTGCGGCTTGGCCATGTGGTGATGTGCGTGGTGATCTCGGTGTCCACGCTGGGCGCAATGATCGCCGCGCTGAGACATCGGGCGCAGAAGATCCCGGTGGTCGGTCTGGTCATCACGGCGACGATGTTCTTTGCACTCGCGAACGCCATTTTGATCATTCCGCTGGGCGTCGTGCCCAGCTGGCTGGCGCTGGCGTCGACGGGTTGCGACGTGCTGGGCCTGGGTGTCGCGGTCGCGCTGTGGGACGCGTTCGACGAGGGTCAGGCGCTGCGCGCCGATATGCTGCGCTCATTCACCGGCGCCGGCGCGGTCGTCTTGCTGCTCGGCGGACAGATGCTGATCGGCATCGCGTTGACCCGCCAGCAGACCACGGCGCAGATAGCGCTGACGGTGTTGCTGTTCACCAGCTTGGCGATCGTGACCTCGGTGCAGGTGCTGGCCGACCCGTTGGCCGGGCTGCTGGACCGGCTGGTGTTCTCGCGATCCCCGATGCTGCGGGCCGACCGGGAAACGTTGCGGCGCACCCAGTCCGCGCTACCGCTGCGGTCGGCCGATCCGCTTGACGACTTCGACGATGACACCTTCGCCCGGCTCACCCGCCGGGCGCTGGGCCACTACGGCGACCTGTCCAAGCTGGTCGCCAGCCCGCTGACCGCGTTGCCGGCCATCGACGAGCGGCTGGCCGCCCGCGGGGCGCCCGACCAGCCGCTGGAGCGGGCCATCGAGCTCAAAGCTCTGCTGGCCGACCGCGTCGCGCGGCTCAAACCACGCGACGGCGGCGACTTCGGCACCACCGAGCAGTGGCGCTACTACAACGCGCTGTACTTCCCCTACGTCGTGGGCGTGCGTGCGTACGCGCAGAATGCCACCGCCGCAGGCCTCGACCCGACCGCCCGGCAAGCCTGGCACTGGTTCGTCACCGAGGTGCCGCAGCGCTCGCTGCACAACTGGCAGAACGCCGCGGCCCGCCTCATCGCCGCCGATCTGCGCGGCCGGGTGGCCGTGTCCAGCGAGCCGTAAATCCTCCGTTAGCTCGGCTAGCCAAGGAATACGTGGCGCAGAACATTCGGTTGACCTGCGCATGGCAGTGCCTGGCAGTGCCACGCGTCGATCTGGCAGTCCCGGAACGGCACGCTCAGAAGTAGATCGACCCGACACCGCAAGGAGTTACGACATGACTGCTGTTACTGGACTGGCCCCCCGACCCCTCGCCGACTCGACCGACTCGTTGTTGCGGTTCGCGATGCGGCTCGACGCAACGGTGACCGGGCTCGCCGGCCTGATGATCGCCGCGGCCGCCGATCCGCTCTCGTCGCTCACCGGACTGAGCTCCATCGCCGAATACGGCCTCGGCGCGTTCTTCGTGCTCTACGGGCTGGTGGTGTTCGTCCTCGCCGCAGCACCCGATCTGCGCCGCGCCGGGATCGGCCTCGTCATCGCCAACGCCGTTTTCACCGTGGCGGCGGTCGTCGTGGTGGTCGCCGATGCGCTGCCGTTGACCTCGATGGGCATCGCCGCCTCGCTGGCCAGCGGTGTTTACACAGCGCTGATCGGCTACCTGCAATACCTCGGAGTGCGCCGACTGCCGGCGTGACTCCCGTCCCGCCGGTGCGGGGCGCCGCCGTCAGAGGTTGCGGTGTGCGCCTCCGCATCGGCTTGGTTGGTCTTCTCAGAGCTTGCGCAGCCGCAGCCGGTTAATCGAATGGTCGGCGTCTTTGCGCAGCACCAGGGTGGCCCTGGGGCGAGTAGGCAGGATGTTCTCGATCAGGTTCGGCCGGTTGATCGAACGCCAGATGTCGCGGGCCGCGACCACCGCTTGCTGATCGGTCAGATCCGCGTAGTGGTGGAAGTGCGAGGCCGGGTTGGCGAACGCGGTCGAGCGCATCGCCAGAAACCGGGAGACGTACCACTGCTCGATGTCTTCGATCCGCGCGTCCACATACAGCGAGAAGTCGAACAGGTCTGACACCATCAGGGTGGGCCCGGTCTGCAGCACGTTGAGGCCCTCGAGGATCAGGATGTCGGGGTGGCGCACCACCTGCTTGGCGTCCGGCACCCGGTCGTAGTGCAGATGCGAGTACACCGGGGCGCAGACGTGGTCCGAGCCGG
>NZ_JBAPPI010000348.1:0-8992 GCF_049280035.1 Mycobacterium sp.
GGACAAGAGGTTTCTGCCGAGCCCGAAGCCACCGTTTTCACCAATATCGCGCCGGGCAGCGCCGACGTGGTCCGGCCGTGGGTGGATGCGCTGCGTAATGTGGGGTTTGCCGTCTTCGCCAAGCCGAAACTCGACGAAGACAGCGATGTGGACAGCGACATGCTTGACCACATCGCGCAGCGGAGCCACCAGGGCCTCGCGGCGCTGGTGGTGGCGTCCGCCGATGGCCAGGCTTTCCGCCAACCACTTGAGGAAATCTCGCGCAGTGGAGTACCCGTTCAGGTGCTTGGATTTCGCGAACATGCGAGTTGGGCGTTAGCGTCGGATACCTTGGAGTTTGTTGACCTGGAGGACATCGCGGGTGTTTTCCGGGAGCCGCTGCCGCGAATCGGCCTCGATTCGCTGCCTGAGAAGGGGGCGTGGCTGCAACCGTTCCGGCCGTTGTCTTCGTTGCTGACCTCGCGTGTCTGACAACTAAAACCAATGCGCGGGTCGCCGCAGATCCAGTAAGGAGCTTACGTGTTCGCCTGGTGGGGTCGAATGGTGTACCGCTTCCGGTACATCGTCATCGGTGTCACGGTGGGCCTGTCCCTGATAGGCGGCATATTCGGAGCGAGCCTGGGCAAGCACGTCACGCAGAGCGGTTTCTACGACGACAACAGCCAGTCCGTCAAAGCATCGGTGCTGGGTGACGACACCTACGGCCGCGACCGGACCAGCCACATCGTGGCTACTTTCACCCCACCCAAGGGCCAGACCACCGATAACCCGGCCTGGCAGAAGAAGATCGTCGGCGAACTCAACTCGTTCAAAAACGACCATTCCAAGCAAGTGGTCGGATGGGCTGGTTGGCTGGCCGCGCCCACCAGCACCGACCCGGTCATCAAAGGGATGGCGAACGAGGACGGCAAGCACACCTTCGTCAGCATCCCGTTGAAGGGCGATGACGACGACACCATCCTGAACAATTACAAAAGCATTGAGCCGGATCTTCAAAAACTGAACGGCGGCAATGTCCAGCTCGCCGGCCTGGAGCCGATCGCGAGCGCGCTGACCGGCACCATCGCCACCGACGAACGACGTATGGAGGTTCTCGCGCTGCCGCTGGTGGCGGTGGTGTTGTTCCTGGTTTTCGGTGGGGTGGTCGCCGCGTGCCTGCCAGTGATGGTCGGCGGATTGAGCATCGCGGGAGCCACCGGGATCCTGCGGTTCATCGCTTACTTTGGGCCCGTTCACTTTTTCGCCCAGCCGGTGGTCTCGCTGATCGGTCTCGGCATCGCGGTGGATTACGGGCTGTTCGTCGTGAGTCGTTTCCGTGAGGAAATTGCCGAAGGGTACGACACCGAGGCCGCAGTGCGCCGCACGGTGATGACGGCAGGACGCACGGTGACGTTCTCGGCTGTGCTGATCGCCGCCTCGGGGGCCAGCCTGCTACTGCTGCCGCAGGGCTTCGTGAAGTCGCTGACCTACGCGCTGATCGCGGCGGTGACGCTGGCTGCAGTGCTGTCGATCACGCTGCTGCCGGCCTGCCTGGCGATCCTGGGCCGGCACGTCGACGCCCTCGGCGTGCGTACCCTGTTCCGGGTTCCCTTCCTAGCGAACTGGAGGCCATCGCGGGCGTACCTGAGCTGGCTTGCGGATCGGCTGCAGAAGACCAAAACCCGCGAAGAGGTCGAGGCCGGGTTCTGGGGCAAGCTGGTCAACCTGGTCATGAAACGACCGCTGGTCTTTGCCATCCCGATCGTTATCGCCATGTTCGCGCTAGTCATTCCGCTGCATAACCTCTCTTTCGGCGGTATGAGCGAGAAATATCTGCCGCCCGACAACTCGGTCCGCTTGGCGCAGCAGAATTTCGACAAACTCTTTCCCGGCTACCGAACGAACCAGTTAACGCTGGTGATCGAGAGCAATAACCACAACAAGGTCACCGACCAGCAGGTCGCCGAGATCCGCAACGATGCCGCCTCGATCAGCGGGTTCACCGATAAGACCTGGCAAGAGCGGACCTGCCCGACAATCGCGGGCAACCCGTGCGCCACGGGACCTAATGGGACCAGCAAGCCCAAGGATGACTCGGTGCGAGTGATCCAGAACGGTCTGGCGAACCCGAACGACGCAGCCAAAAAGATCGCCGAATTGCGATCGATCACGCCACCGAAAGGGCTGAACCTACTGGTCGGCGGCACTCCGGCTCTTGAGCAGGACAGCATCCACAGCTTGTTCGACAAAGCTCCGTTGATGCTGGTGGTTCTGCTCACCACGACGATGCTGTTGATGTTCCTGGCATTCGGATCGGTTGTGCTGCCGATCAAGGCCGCGGTGATGAGCGCGTTGACTCTAGGCTCAACGATGGGCATTTTGACGTGGATCTTCGTCGACGGACACTTCGCGAAGTGGCTGAATTTCACGCCGACACCATTGATGGTCGTGCTCATAGCGTTGGTCGTCGCGGTCGGTTTCGGCCTAGCCACCGACTACGAGGTGTTCCTGGTGTCGCGGATGGTGGAGGCCAGAGCACGCGGCATGTCTACCGCCGAAGCCATCCGGATCGGAACTGCGACCACCGGTCGCCTGATCACCGCGGCCGCATTGGTCCTCGCCGTGGTCGCCGGCTCGTTCGTGTTCTCCGATCTGGTGATGATGAAATACCTGGCGTTCGGTTTGATGGCGGCGCTGCTGCTGGATGCCACCGTCGTCCGGATGTTCTTGGTGCCGTCGGTGATGAAGCTGCTCGGCGACGACTGCTGGTGGGCCCCGATGTGGATGAAACGCCTGCAGAACCGCTTGGGGCTCGGCGAGATTCACCTGCCCGACGAGCGCAAGCGACCCGTCCCCCGTGCCCGCGCCGAGCGTCCGGCGGTCGCCGCACGGCCCACCGTCGCCGCACAACCGCGTCCACCGCACGACCCCACTCACCCCGGCGCGGAGGCTCCGCCCGTTCCCCAAAGGCCAGGCAGGCCGGCTGGGCCGGCCCCTCGGCCGGAATACCGGCCGCCGGCTCAGGACACGCCCTCGGCCACCGGTACCACGAAGATGCGCGCACCTGGGCACCCGGAGCCCAAAGAGCCGCCGACGACGCGCTTCTCGGCCCAGCAGAACGCTGCGCCGGCTCCCGGCCCCGGGCGCGAACGCCCACCCACGCCCGCCGCTCCTCCGCCGGGGGCCCAACCGCCCCGCGGCGAAGACCGCGAAATCGAGTCCTGGCTCAGCGAATTGCGGGGATCGCAGCCGACTCCACCGCCGTCGGAACCGTCCGCCGATCAGACCCGGGCAATGCCGGTTCCGGGTCAGCGCCCTTCGGGTCAACAACCCACCGCTGAGGACGATGCCACCACCGCCATCCCGACCCCTCCGCGGGAGGAGAAGGACCCCGACGTGGCCACCCAGAAAATGAACGCCCGCGGAAACGACGCCGACAACGGCAATCGGACCCGTCAGCGTCGCGGCGGCGGGCTCAGCGCTGCGGATTTGCTACGTCGAGAAGGCCGGATGTAGCTCTAGTCCTCGGTTTCGCTTTCCGGCTCGTCCGGTTCGGCTTGGATGATCGAGCCCTCCCCGTCGGTTTCCTTCGCCGCGGCGGACGGATCCTTTGCTAGCAGCACCTGGAACGCGTTGTTGAAGAAGGCGACCGTCGGGACGGACAGCAGCGCGCCGACGATCCCGGCGAGCACACCCCCCGTAGAGATCGCCACCACCACTGCCAACGGATGGATCGACACCGCACGGCCCATCACCAATGGCTGCAGGATGTGCGCCTCGAGCTGGTTCACACCGATCAGCACGCCAAGTGTGATGAGCGCGTAGACAAATCCCTTCGCGAGCAGTGCAACCACCACTGCGAGAAAACCGGTGAGGACCGCACCGACCAGCGGTATGAACGCGCCGAGAAACACCAACGAGGCCAGCGGCAGAGCCAGTGGAACGCTCATGATCGCCAAACCGGTGCCGACTCCCGCCGCGTCGACCAACGCCACCAGGAAGGTGGCCCGCACGTAGCCGACCAGCGATCGGTATCCCGCGTTGCCCGCGGCGCGCACCCGGTCCCGGACGTCGGTAGGGAAGATCTTCGTGACGTACTGCCAGATATTGCGCCCGCCGTAGAGGAAGAAGATCAGCGTGAAGAGCATCAGCAATGCCGCGGTGACGATCTCAGTGACGGTGGCCGCAGTCGACAGCGCGCCGCTGGTCAACTTCGCTTGGTTGTTCTGCAACGCTTGGATCGCCGCGTTGCCGGCGTTCTCAATCTGTTGGCGGCTCAGGTGCAGCGGCCCCTCGATCAGCCAATTGCGGGTCTCATCGATGCTGCGGGTGACCTGCTTGACCAGATCCGGCAAACCGTTGACGAACTGGCTGATGACGAACGTCATGATGCCGCCCAGAATCGAGAAGCCGGCCAGTAACACCAGGGCGACCGCGCCGCCACGAGGTGCACCCCGCTCGTCCAGCCAATCCACCGCCTGCACCAGCAATGCGCTCAGCATCAACGCCAGCAACAGTGGGACAACGATGATTTCCAGCCGCTTGATAACCCAGAGCAGGGCGACCAGCGCCGCCAGGATGACCAACAACCGCCAGGCCCAGGCAGCGGCCTTCCGAACGATAGGTTCGACGGAATCCTCGTAATCCACGTCGGCCTTCGACGGCATGTCGCCAGCCTAACCGCGGCGGGCAGGTCGGCACTCGCAAATACAGTGCGGACACCTGCGCCTTGCGCCGATCCCGGCGCGACCTGCACAGCTACGCTAAAGCAGTGTCGAGCGACGCACCGGCCAGGAACGTCAACGGTCAGCACGAAGAACGTGCCCGCGGCAAATACTGGTGGGTACGTTGGGCCGTTCTGGCCGTCGTCGCGATCGTGCTGGCGGTCGAGGTGGCACTGGTATGGGACCAACTGGCCAAGGCCGCCAAGAGCCTCTACTCAGCGAAGTGGTGGTGGCTGCTGGCCTCAGCCCTGGCGGCCGTCGTCTTGATGCACAGCTTCGCCCAGGTGCAGCGGACCCTGTTGGCATCGGCCGGGGTGCACGTCAAGGAATTGCGGTCAGAAGCCGCCTATTACGCGGCTAACGCGTTGAGCACCACGCTCCCCGGAGGTCCGGTGCTGGCCGCGACGTTTCTGCTTCGGCAGCAACGGATTTGGGGTGCGTCGACGTTGGTGGCGTCGTGGCAGCTGGTGATGTCGGGTGTGCTGCAAGCGGTTGGGCTGGCACTGCTGGGTCTGGGCGGCGCATTCTTCCTCGGCGCGAAGAACAACCCGCTTTCGTTGCTGTTCACGCTCGGCGGCTTCGTCGCGTTGTTGCTGCTGGCCCAGTCGGTAGCGTCGCGACCGGAACTGATCGACGGGATCGGGTCTCGGGTGTTGTCGTGGGTCAACTCCGTTCGTGGCCGGCCGGCCGACACCGGCCTGGCGAAGTGGCGCCAGATGCTCTCGCAGCTTGAATCGGTCAGCCTGAGCCGTCGCGACTTGGCGGCGGCGTTTAGCTGGTCGCTGGTCAACCGCTTCTCTGACGTCGCCTGCCTGGGCTTCGCTGCATACGCGGCTGGGTATCACGCCTCGGTCGGCGGGTTGACGGTCGCCTGTGCGGCCGCCCGCGCGGTCGGCACGATACCGCTGATGCCTGGCGGATTGTTGGTCGTGGAGGCGGTGCTGGTGCCAGGTTTGGTGTCTAGCGGGTTGCCGTTGTCCGGCGCGATTTCGGCGATGTTGATCTACCGGCTGATCAGCTGGTTGTTGCTCGCCGCCGTCGGCTGGGTGGTGTTCTTCTTCATGTTCCGCACCGAGAACGAGGTCGATCCCGACGCCTTAGAAACCGGCCCAGAAACCGGCCCAGAAACGGACCCAGACGGCGAGAAAACCGACGAAGCCGCCGCGATGGAGCTGCCCGGCGACCCGGCAGCGGCACAATTCAAGGACGGCACGGCGGCGCTACCCACTGGACCTTGTAGCGCGGCCGACGCCGCGCTACAAGGTCCGGTGCCGCCGCCGGATTTGGACGCAGAAACCGGCAAGGCGCCAGAGCTACCCGAGCGCCGGGGCGCTACCCAAAACTAGCCGGCGACTACTTAACGGCGCTCAGCCCCGGCATCATCGCCGGGCCGGGTGCGGCCGGAGCCGCCGCCGGAAGCCCACCCGCAGGCACCGCGCCCTGGGCTCCAGAGATGGCCTGCGCCGCGGCATTGGGCAGACCAGCCGGCAGGCCACCGGGCAGCCCACCCGGCAGCGCGCCCTGCGCGCCCTGCATGAAGCCGAGCACCTGCGGCAGGCTGATCGGCAGTTTGCACCTGCTCGACAGCCCCGTAAGCGGTTGCGCGATCGTCTGCAAATCGCCGGCCGCTTTGGGGTTTGTACTGAAATAGCTCTTCAGCGAGTCGACCGACTGCGCCCCCGCCGGCTGTTGCAAGACGGTGGTCATCGCCTGGTTGGTCTCCGGATGCCCGTCGAGGTAATCGCCGGCCGACCTGGCGACGTTGCCGATCGTTCTCGCCATCTCACTGGCAGCACAGGGGTCAGACGCACCGACCGCCGACGGCGCCGACAGCAGCACCACCACGGTGCCACCACCCAACGCGGTGGCGGTCAGTACGCCGAGCAGCCGTCGGCGCAACGTTGCAGTACTCCCAGTCAGGGAAGTCATCCATAACTCCTTATTGGCTTGCGGGCGAAGGCCCAGAGGCCATCCTGCCATCGACTCCGACGGCGCGGCCAGTTCAGCCGACAAGAAACTGCTCACACTCGATCAGCCTCGCCACCACGGAGGCGCAAACACTCACATCGTTGCCGAGTCGTTGCAGCTCAGCGAGCATTAAAGCGACCTCGCCACATAGCTTGCTGGGGTAGGCTCGGCCGCGAAACCTGATACCAGGAGACCGCGATCCAGCACTTCATGATGCGCCTAAGCAGCAACCTGCGCAGATTCCGCTGGCTGGTCTTCACAGGTTGGTTGCTCGCGCTAATCCCCGCGATCTACCTGACGATGACTCAGGGGGGTCACCTCACCGGCGGTGGCTTCGAGGTGGCCGGATCCCAGTCGTTGCGCGTACATGACGAGCTCGAGGGGCATTACCCAGACCAAGGCACGTCACCGTTGGCTCTAGTGGCGGCGCCACGCGCGGATGCCAGCTATGAGGACATGAACGCCGCTGCCACGTTTCTGCAGCAAGTCGCCGGCCAAGTCACCGACGTCGCGGTGGTGAAAAGTCCGGCCGAGCCGGCGCCACAGCCCGATCGGCCGTATGTGGTGTCGTTGCGCCTGGATTCCTCGACTAACAGCAGCGCCAGCGACGCCGCCAAGAAGCTTCGGACAAAGGTCGGCGTCCAGGGCGATCGGCCGGGACAGATGGAAAATGGCAGGGTCCGGCTGTATGTCATCGGTCAGGGCGCGCTGAGCACGGCCGCGGCGGCCAACACCAAACACGACATCGCCGCGGCGGAACGCTGGAACCTTCCGATCATCCTGATTGTGTTGCTGGCGGTGTTCGGTTCGCTTGCCGCCGCCGCGATCCCGCTGGCGTTAGGCATCTGCACCGTCGCCATCACCATGGGACTGGTTTATCTGCTGTCGGCCTACACCACGATGTCGGTGTTCGTGACCTCGACGGTGTCGATGTTCGGCATCGCGCTGGCGGTCGACTATTCGCTGTTCATTTTGATGCGCTTCCGCGAGGAACTGCGCGCCGGACGACAGCCCCAAGAGGCGACGGACGCGGCGATGGCGACGTCCGGCCTCGCCGTGGTGCTGTCCGGGATGACCGTCGTCGCCTCGCTCACCGGCATCTACTTGATCGACACCCCAGCGCTGGCGTCAATGGCCACCGGCGCAATCCTCGCGGTGGCGGTCGCGATGCTGACCTCGACAACCATGACACCGGCGGTGCTGGCGACGTTCGGCCGGGCCGCCGCCAAGAGATCCGCAGCGCTGCACTGGTCGCGGCGACCCGAAACGACCCAGTCGCGGTTCTGGAGTCGCTGGATCAGCTGGGTGATGCGCCGGCCGTGGGCGTCGGCGATGGCAGCGTCGGCTGTTCTCATCACCATGGCGGTGCCGGCCCTATCGATGGTGCTGGGCAACAGCCTGCTGCGGCAATTCGACTCATCACATGAGATTCGCGCCGGGGTGTCGGCGGCGGCCGAGGCGCTGGGTCCCGGCGCGCTGGGCCCGGTGCAGGTGCTGGTGACCTTCCCCGACGGCAACGCGTCGGCGCCCGCGCACGCTCAGACACTCGCGGCGATCCGTCACGAGATGGCGCAAGCACCCGGCCCCAGCGTGTCGGTGGTCGCGCCGGTGTTCGCCGACAACAACACCAGCGCCCTATTGTCCGGGGTGCTGTCGGTGGATCCCGAGGACCTGGGCGCGCGCAACAGTATCGCTTGGATGCGGGCCCACCTACCCGCGGCGGCGGGGGCCGGCACCGCGCAGGTGGACGTCGGCGGACCAACCGCGCTAATCAAAGACTTCGACGACCAGGTGGCCAGAACCCAGCCGCTGGTATTGATTTTCGTCGCACTGATTGCCTTCGTCATGCTGCTGATCTCGATTCAGTCGGTGTTCTTGGCGTTCAAGGGCGTGTTGATGACGGTGTTGTCGGTGGCCGCGGCCTACGGCAGTTTGGTGATGGTCTTCCAGTGGGGCTGGCTGGAGAAGCTGGGGTTCGCGCCGATCAGCTCGATCGATTCCACCGTTCCACCGCTGGTGCTGGCCATGACGTTCGGCTTGTCGATGGACTACGAGATCTTCTTGCTGACCCGAATCCGGGAACGGTTCCTGCAATCCGGTCACACCCACGACGCCGTGGCCTACGGCGTGAGCACCAGCGCGCGCACCATCACCAGTGCTGCGCTGATCATGATCGCGGTGTTCATCGGTTTCGCCTTCGCCGGTATGCCCCTGGTGGCCGAAATCGGGGTGGCGTGCGCGGTCGCGATCGCGGTGGACGCCACGGTGGTGCGACTGGTGATGGTGCCTGCACTGATGGCGATGTTCGCCCAGTGGAACTG
>NZ_JBAPPI010000349.1:0-1669 GCF_049280035.1 Mycobacterium sp.
CCGTCGAGGTGCGTCAGGTTCCCGTCGGGGTGATCGGCGCGATCGTGCCGTGGAACACGCCGCTGTTCGTCGCCGCGCTGAAGCTCGGTCCCGCCTTGGCCGCGGGCTGCACGGTGGTGCTCAAGCCCGCGCCCGATGCCCCGCTCGGATTCGGCGTGCTGATGGAGGCGATCGAGGAAGCCGGGTTCCCAGACGGAGTCGTCAACGTCGTCAACGGCGGCGCCGCGACCGGGGAGAGGCTGACCGAACATCCGGGTGTGGACAAGATCAGCTTCACCGGCTCGACGGCCGTCGGCGCCAGGATCGCGGCGTCGTGTGGCTCCAGCATCCGCCGCTGCAGCACCGAACTGGGCGGCAAGTCGGCGGCCATCGTGTTGCCCGACGCGCCGCTCGAGACGACGGTCACCGGGTTGGTCGCCGGCGTGATGGGCAACAACGGCCAGCTGTGTGCGGCGCTGACCCGTATCTTGTTGCCGCGCAGCCGCTACGACGAATTCGTGACTGCCCTGACCTCCGCGGTCGCAGGGCTGATCGTCGGAGATCCCGCCGACCGGGCAACCGATATCGGTCCGGTGATCAACGAGGCCGCGCGCGACAGGGTCGAGGGGTTCCTGCGGCGCGCGCCGGGCGAGGGGGCCACCGTTCTGGTCGGAGGCGAGCGACCCGACCGCCCAGGATGGTTCGTCGCCCCCGCGCTCGTCGCGGCGACCAACGACATGGAGATCGCCCGCGAGGAGGTCTTTGGTCCGGTCGCGGTCGTCATCGCCTACGACGACACCGGCCCGGACGACGCCGCCGAGGCGGTGGCCATCGCCAACGACTCCCGCTACGGGCTGGTCGGCGCGGTGTGGTCAGCCGACGAGGAACGCGCTGCGGCGGTGGCGGCCCGGCTGCTGGTCGGTTCAGTGGCCGTCAACTCGACCGCCG
The DNA here is from genome assembly GCF_049280035.1 of Mycobacterium sp. Taxonomy (GTDB): domain Bacteria; phylum Actinomycetota; class Actinomycetes; order Mycobacteriales; family Mycobacteriaceae; genus Mycobacterium. Next base: position 928 of record NZ_JBAPPI010000349.1, read on the forward strand.
TCCTCGACTTCGCCAGCCCGTTCGGCGGCTTCAAGCAATCCGGCATCGGCCGCGAAGGGGGCCCTGAGGGGATCGCCGGCTTCGTCGAATATCAGGCCATCATCCGATAGGGCCGGAAGGGATTTCAGTGCAGACCCAAGCAGCGGTCCTGTTCGAACGCAACACGCCGTGGTCGATCGAGACCATCGAGCTCGACGAGCCGAAGGCCACCGAGGTACTGATCGAGCTGCACGCCTCGGGCATGTGCCACTCCGACGACCACCTGGTCACCGGCGACATGCCGATCCGACTCCCCTGCATCGGCGGGCACGAGGGCGCCGGCGTGGTCAAGTCCGTCGGTGAGCACGTGTCATGGCTAACGCCGGGCGACCACGTGGTGTTCAGCTTCATCCCGTCGTGTGGCCGGTGCCCCTCGTGCTCGACGGGCCATCAGAGCCTGTGCGATCTGGGCGCAAAGATCTACTCGGGCATGCAGATTCACGACGGCACCGCTCGCCATCATCTTCGCGCTGGCGGCGACCTTGCACTGGCCTGCGGCGTCGGCTCGTTTGCGCACCACACCGTGGTGCACGAGGCCAGCTGCGTCAAGATCCCGGAGCACTTTCGCCTCGACCTGGCCTGTCTTCTGGGCTGCGGCTTCATCACCGGTTGGGGATCATCGGTCTACGCCGCCGACGTCCGGCCGGGCGACACGGTGGCCATCGCCGGGGTCGGTGGCATCGGCGCCGCGGCGGTGCAGGGC
>NZ_JBAPPI010000350.1:0-3125 GCF_049280035.1 Mycobacterium sp.
CCGCCAGCGTGCTCGAAGTGGTGTCATGACCGGCGGTGGCGATTGCGATGTAATAGCCGTAGGCGGTGATCTTCGGGAAGAAATCACCGTTCTCCTGGCGAGCGTTGGCGATGAGAGAAGCCAGGTCGTCGCGGGGATTCGCACGGCAGTCTTCGACGTAGGAGTCGAAATACGAAAAAAAATCCTGGATCGCTGCGGCCCATTGCTGCGCGGCGGCCTGCGGTGCGATATCCGCAACATCATCGCGCCGCTCGTCAGGATCTGCAACGCCGAAGAACTCCTGGGTCAGCTTCATCATGTGTGGTTCATGCTCGGGTGGCGCACCGAACAGGGTCATGATCACGTGCAACGGGAAACCGAGCGCGAAGTCCGCCACGAAGTCGATCGGACCATCCGTATGGAGCAACAAGTCGACAGCTTCAAGGGCGAGCTGTCGAATGCGGTCCTCCCACTGAGCGAGGTTGACCGGGCGAAACCAATCCCTTGCGATGTCTTTGATAGTGGAATGCTCGGGTGGATCCAGGTAGGTCAGCGTCTCTAGGATGCGCAAGCTGCCGTTGTTGATGCTCCTGGTGAATTCATCACCGGCCTGGTTGGCCAGTATCGGATTGTGTGAACCCGGCTTGTCGCCGCCCCCACTGTTGAAGATCTGTGGCTGCCGCTCTATTTCCATGATGTCGGCGTGCTTGCTGACCAGCCAGAGCGGGTCGTAGCCGTCGACGTGCGCGTGGCCGAGCGGAGTGTTCTCGCGCAGCCAGCGGTAGGCCCCGAACAGTGCTATCTCGTCTAGATGCCCGTCCGGGAGGATGATCTGACGGCTTACGTGTTCCGGAATGGGTTGGATGTCGACAACCTCGGTAGTGGTCATGATGATCCCGCTCCTTACGAGGGCTGGTACCTGTTGAGCCGAGCAGTCCGCCCAGATTTCTTGTATGGAGTTGCCGATCTTGCCAACTGGTGTCGTGCTGTGGGATCGTCTCCATTGTGTTAATAGATTAAACCATCGAATTATATGACCGTTTTGCGGTTTGCACCCGCGAGTGCCGGATTGGGGAGGCAGTGGCCAGGAGGTCGGCGCGATCGGCTCAATCGAGAGCCGGGTATGCGTGTGGCCAGGGATGGGTCAAGCTGCTGGCATCCGCAGCGGTACTAGATTGGCGGAACCCGGGTGATGAGCACAGGCGAAGTCGGAGGCACAACTCGATGTCTACCGACGTCGGTGGAAGTGACCGCTCGAATGCTGGCGTCGCCATGGCCGATTCGGTAGCCCCTGGGATCATCGACGGCTGCGGCATGTTGCTGACTGCTTCGCAAGAAGATCAGCAGCCGCTTGGCGAGCGTTCGGCTGTCCGGGAGATCGGTGACTGGGGCCGCCGGTACTTGCAGTCGCATCCGTTGTTGTCGCTGCACACCGTGGGCGGTCAGGTGGTGTTGGGCGTACGCACCGTCCAGTATCTCTTCGTCGATCTGTTCGGCCGTCGATTCCCGGTGGGGGAGTTCGTCCGACAGGCGGCGTTTATGGCCGGAACCGCGGTTGTCCCGACACTGCTGGTGACGATTCCGGTCGGCGTCACTTTGGCGATCCAGTTTTCCGTACTTGCGCAGCAAGTCGGCGCCGATTCGTTGGCCGGCGCCGCGAACGGGTTAGTGGTGATCCGCCAGGGTGCTCCGCTGGTGGCGGCGATCCTGCTGGCGGCGGCCGTGGGCTCGGCGGTTTCCGCCGACTTGGGCTCGCGAACGATGCGCGAGGAAATCGACGCGATGGAGGTGATGGGTGTTTCGGCGATCCGGCGGCTGGTGGTTCCCAGGTTCGTCGCGGTCATCGTGGTAGGGGTTGCGTTGACTGGATCGGCGACCTTTGCCGGGTTTGTCGTGGGCTACCTGTTCAACGTGTACCTGCAAGGCGGAGTGCCGGGCTCGTTTGTCGCAACGTTCTCCGCGTTCGCTACGGTCGACGACTTCGTGCTGGCTCTGGTCAAAGCGATTATCTTCGGGGCGATCGTGGCGATCGTCAGCTGCCACAAGGGCTTGGACACGCACGGTGGTCCTGCTGGGGTTGCGAATTCGGTGAACGCGGCGGTGGTTGAATCCATATTGCTGTTGATGGCCGTCAACGTCGCGCTGAGTCAGCTCTACTTCATTCTGTTCCCGCGGACGAGCTTGTAGCCGTGGTAGTCGCGAAGTATCACGTCCCCGGCGCCGGCCCACTTGTTCAAGCGACACGTGCGGGTGGACTGACGGCCGCCAAAGTCGGTCACATGGTGTTTTTCTTCGCCCGAGTACTGTCGGCGACCCCGGTCACGCTGGGCCGCTATCGCCGGGAATTCCTGCGGACTCTGTCGGATATCTCGTGGGGTAACGGGTCGATTGTGGTCGGCGGTGGCACTGTCGGGGTCGCCTTGGTGTTGGGAGTCAGCGCGGGCGCGCTGCTCGCCGTCGAGGGCTACAACTCGTTGAACCTGCTCGGCTTGGGTCCGGCGACCGGTCTGCTGTCCTCGTGGGGATCGACGCGCGAATTGGTGCCGGTCATGATCGCACTCGCATTCATCACCCAGGCGGGGTGTCGCTTCACCGCACAATTGGGCGCCATGCGCATTTCCGAAGAGATCGACGCAATGGAAGGGATGGCTATCAACCCCGTTCCGTATCTGGTGACGACCCGCGTCGTGGCATCAGTCGTTGCAGCCATTCCCCTATTCCTGGTGTGCTTAGCGGTGGCATATTTTGCCAGTCAGACCGTGTTTGCCGTGGCCTCCGGTTCGTCCCTGGGGACATATCTGCACTATTTCGCCTTGTTCAGCAGTAGCAGAGACGTTGTGTTGGCCACGATCAAAGCCGTTGTTTTCGTCTTCGTCGCGTCGGCGCTTCAGTGCTACTACGGGTTTTACGCGTCCGGCGGTCCTGAGGGGGTCGGTGTCGCGGCCGGGCATGCGATGCGCGCGAGCATCAGTGTTGTCATCATCTTGAACGCGTTGCTCACGATGGCCATGTGGGGCGTCGACGCCGGCGCGAGATTCGGCGGTTAGCAATGCCGAACTCCTTCGACCACGGGGGCCGCGGACCGTCGAACAGCCGGCTATTCATGGCGGGTGTCGCGTTGGTTCTCATCGCGTCTGCCATTGCCG
>NZ_JBAPPI010000351.1:0-9776 GCF_049280035.1 Mycobacterium sp.
CGTCCACCTCAACTCGGATACCGTGCGACTTTAGTTGCGCAGCAACGTCTTCCAGATACGGCACATGGCCGTCGGCGACGGGGATGCCTACCACCTGCACCGGTGCCAGCCAGGCCGGGAACGCGCCGGCGTAGTGCTCGGTGAGGATGCCGATGAACCGCTCGATCGAGCCGAACAGCGCGCGGTGGATCATCACGGGCCGCTGCCGGCTGCCGTCGGCGGCGGTGTACTCCAGCTCGAAGCGCTCCGGAAAGTTGAAGTCCAGCTGGATGGTCGACATCTGCCAGCTGCGCCCCAGCGCGTCCTTGACCTGCACCGAGATCTTCGGGCCGTAGAACGCCGCGCCGCCAGGGTCGGGTATCAGGTCCAGCCCGGACGCGGCGCCGACCTCGGCGAGCACACTAGTGGCCTCCTCCCACATCTCGTCGGAGCCGACGAACTTGTCGGGGTCCTTGGTCGACAGCTCCAGATAGAAATCGGTCAGACCGTAGTCACCGAGCAGGTCGAGCACGAACCGCAGCAGCGACGTCAGCTCGTCGCGCATCTGGTCGCGCGTGCAGTAGATGTGGGCGTCGTCCATCGTCAGGCCGCGCACCCGGGTCAGGCCGTGCACCACACCGGAGAGTTCGTAGCGGTAGACGGTGCCGAACTCGAAGAGCCGCAACGGAAGTTCGCGATAGGACCGGCCGCGCGAGCGGAAGATCAGGCAGTGCATCGGACAGTTCATCGGCTTGAGGTAGTAGTCCTGGCCCGGCTTGCGCACCGTTCCGTCGTCGTTGAACTCTGCGTCGAGGTGCATCGGCGGGAACATGCCGTCGGCGTACCACTCGAGGTGGCCCGACGTGATGTACAGCTGCTCTTTGGTGATGTGCGGCGTGTTGACGAACTCATAACCCGCCTGGGCATGCTTGCGTCGCGAGTAGTCCTCGAGCTCGGTGCGGACGATGCCGCCCTTGGGATGGAAAACGGCCAGCCCAGAACCGATTTCGTCGGGGAAGCTGAACAAGTCCAGCTCGGCGCCCAGCTTGCGGTGGTCGCGACGCTGAGCTTCCTCGACCAACTGCAGATGGTGGTCGAGCGCCTCCTGCGACTCCCACGCGGTGCCGTAGATGCGCTGCAGGCTGGCGTTGTTCTGATCGCCACGCCAATAGGCGGCCGAACTTCTGGTCAGCTTGAACGCCGGGATGTGCTTGGTTGTGGGGATGTGCGGTCCGCGGCACAAATCGCCCCAAACCCGTTCCCGGGTACGGGGATTGAGGTTGTCATAAGCGGTGAGCTCGTCGCCGCCGACCTCCATTATTTCGGCCATGTTCTCGGTTCCGACGGACTTGTCGTCGACGAGTTCGAGCTTGTAAGGCTCCTTAGCCAGCTCCTCGCGCGCCTGCTCCTTGGATTCGTAGACCCGCCGGGAGAACAGCTGCCCCTCCTTGAGGATCTGACGCATCCGCTTTTCCAGTGCCTCCAGATCCTCCGGCGTGAATGGATCCGCCACGTCGAAGTCGTAGTAGAAGCCGTCGGTGATCGGCGGCCCGATGCCGAGCTTGGCGTTCGGGAACATGTGTTGGACGGCCTGGGCCAACACGTGGGCGGTCGAATGCCGGATGACGCTTCGCCCGTCGTCGGTGTTGGCCGCCACCGGGGTGACCTCGACGTCCTGTGCGGGAATCCAGCTCAAGTCGCGCAGCTTGCCCTCGGCGTCGCGCACCACCACGATCGCGTCGGGGGCACCGCGGCCCGGCAGGCCCGCTTCCCGCACCGCGGCGGCCGCGGTCGTCCCGGCAGCCACCCGGATGGGGGCTGCTGGGGCGGGGTGTGCGAGGGCGGTCATCGACGCGGTCTCCATAGCTTTCGGGTGTTCAAACGGACCCGACCATGCTATCGGGATGGCTGCCCGCGCCCGCCGAAGCCTTAGGGCTGCCCGGGTTTGAGCAACACAAACAGCGCCTCGGCATCAGTCAGCAGGGTGTCGCCGTCGCTCAACCGGCCCGACACGAAGATCTTGCGCCCCTCCACCCGGTCGACGCCCGCGTCGATTTGCAGCTCCTTTTCGATCGGGACGACCTGGCGGTAATTGATATGCAGGTATGCGGTGCGTTGGCGAGGGCCGCCGGTGATCACCCCGGACGTCATACCCAAGACCGAGTCGAACAGCAGCCCGAGCGCGCCGCCGTGCACCGCGCTGTTGCGTCCGAGGTGAAACCGCCGAAAACGGGCCCAGCCTTGGATGCGGCCGTCGTCAGTTTTCCGCACCTTCATCGGCACCGGCAGGATGTTGCCCCTGTTCGGCAGGTCCATCCGGCGGCCTGAGGGCGTCGTCCACTCGTCAACATCGAATGGGCTGAGCAGGTCGGAGACCTTCTCGATCAGGTCAGCGGCCTCGCTGATCACCCCATCAGGTGCGTCGACCGCCCGGGCGTGATCCTGCAGAGCACGCACCGCCGCAATGAATCGCCCGTAGTCGGGCCCGCCTCTGGTGGTGGGTTCGGGCGGATTGAATCCGCCGCCCGGGTGTCGCATATGTTCGCCGGCCACCAGAACACCGTATTGGGTGGCCGGGCAGCCGCGTCGGCTAGTTGCCCTGTGCGGCGCCGGCAGCGGCCAGCGTCTCGAATTCCTCGTCGCTGAGCGTGATCTCGGCGGCGGCCACGTTCTGCTCCAAGTGGGCCACGCTGGACGTGCCGGGAATCGGCAGCATCACTTCCGATCGCTTCAACAGCCAGGCCAGCGCCAGCTGCGAGGGCGTCGCGTGATGGCCGGCCGCGACCTTCTGCAATGGACCATCGGGGGCGGCCAACGGCCCGGCGGCCAGCGGGAACCACGGGATGAAGGCGATCCCCTGGCTGCTCGCGGCATCCAGCAATGGTTCGGCGGTGCGAGCTGCCAGGTTGTACATGTTCTGCACCGACACGATCGGGGTGACCTGCTGTGCGGCGGCGAGCTGATCGACGTCGATCTCGGACAGGCCGATATGCCGGATCTTGCCTTCCTTCTGCAATGCGACGAGTTCGCCGACCTGGTCGGCCAACGGGAAGTTCGCGTCGATGCGGTGTAGCTGGAACAGGTCGATGGTCTCGACGCCGAGGCGGCGCAGGCTCATTTCGCATTCCTGACGCAGATAACTGGGGTTGCCCAGCGGAATCCACACGTCCGGGCCGGTCCGCAAAAGCCCGGCTTTGGTCGCGATGACGAGACCGTCATAGGGGTGCAGTGCCTCGTGGATGATGTCCTCGGATATGTAGGGACCGTACGAATCGGCGGTGTCAATGAAATTGACGCCGAGCTCGACGGCGCGGCGCAGCACCCGCACGGCTTCGCCGCGGTCGGCCGGCGGCCCCCAGACGCCCTTGCCGGTCAAGCGCATTGCGCCGAAGCCGAGCCGGTTGACCGTTAGCTCGCCGCCGAGGGTGAGGGTTCCGGATGCCTGAGCTGGTTGCGCGGTGTCGGTAGCCACGGTTTCGACCGTACGCCGCGCCTGGCAAGCTGGCCGGGTGGACTTGTACACGATGAGCAGCATGCCGCTGACCTATCCCGAAGTCGGTGCGACCGCCGGCCCGCCGCCGCCGGGATACCGCCACCTTGGCTTTGTGACCCAGATCGGCGCAGGTCACCAGCGGTTCGTGGAGGCCGCCGATGCGGTCATGCACTGGGGCATGCAGCGCGGTGCCGGATTACGCGTCCAGCCCAGCAGCGACGCGGTCGAGGTCGGCGCGGTGGTGCTGGTGAAGATGGGTTTCCTGAAAGCACCTTGCCGCGTGGTGTACGTCATCGACCAACCCGACGTGCGTGGCTTTGCCTATGGCACCTTGCCCGGACACCCCGAGTCCGGTGAGGAACGGTTCGTGGTGCGCCACGACCCCGTCACCGCCGCGGTGTACGCCGAGGTCTCGGCATTCTCCCGGCCCGCGACCTGGTGGAGCAAAGCCGGCGGCCCGTTCACGGCGCTGGCCCAGCGGATGATCGCCAAACGCTACGTCCACGCGGTCTGACCGCTGCCTTTGGTTCGCGACACTGAAACCGTTGCGACGACTCGCCGATGCGGTTCGCAACGGCTTAAGTCTCGGCGAACGTGTCGGTCCGAGGTGACACCGTTCGCCTATGACCGATGTGTTTATAGGCAGTGACGCCGTCCGGCACGGCAGATTAAGCCCTTATCAGCTGCGGACCGGATACCGGGCAATCCATCCCAACATCTACTTGCCGGATTGGGCGGCCGCGTCGCTTCGAACGCGTTCAGAAGCGGCGTGGCTATGGTCCGGCGGACGTGCGGTGTTGGCCGGCCTGGCTGCCGCGGCATTGCACGGCTCGAATTGGATCGACGACGACGAGCCAATCGAGTTGATCTGGCATAACCCGCATCCCCCGGCCGGCGTCGTCACCCGAAACCAACGGCTAGACGGTGACGAGATCACCCACGTCGCACGGTTGCCGGTCACTACCCTTGCACGCACTGCCTACGACCTGGCTCGGCAGCTGCCGTGCGGGAAGGCGGTGGCACGGCTTGATGCGCTGATGCGCGCCACCCCGTTTTCGATGGAGGATGTGCTGTTACTAGCCAAGCGATATCCGGGCGCTCGTGGCCTGCGACGACTACGAATGGCATTGCCACTTGTCGACGGCGGGTCCGCATCACCGAAGGAGACCTGGCTACGACTCCTGCTCATCGACGCGAAACTACCTGCCCCAACCACCCAGATAGCGGTGCATGAGAATTGGCGACCGGTCGGCGTCCTGGATCTGGGCTGGGAGAAATACCAGGTGGCCGTCGAGTACGACGGCGATCATCACCGCACCGATCGCCGTCAGTACGTCCGAGACCAGCACCGCCTTCGCAAACTAAAAGCCATGGGATGGATCGTCATTCGGGTGATCGCCGAAGATACGCCCGAGGATGTGATCCGGCGGGTCCGCGAGGCACTCGCTACACGGGGCTACCGCGACACTTAAACCGCTGCGACGACACGCCGGTACGGCTCGCAGTGGTTTAAGTCTCGGCGGTCAAATGCGCTAACCCCAGGCCGCGAGCAGCTTTTCGGCGCCCTCGCAGAGCCGGTCGATGACCTGGCCCACCGGGGCGACGCCGGTGACCATCCCGACGCCCTGGCCGGCATCCACCGGAGCGGTTCGACGATCGTCGGCAGCGAGAGCGGCGGCCAGTTCGTCGAGAGCGTTGGGGTCGTCGGCCAGCGCGTCTTCATGACCGCTCCACCGGGCGACGAAGTCGTTGCGCAGCACCCGCGACGGAAACCGCTTCGACCACGGCAGTCCCCGAACGATGTCGAACACCCGGGTGCTGGTGGTGTCGGTCTCGCGGGCCGCGACCAACGCACGACGGGACGCGTCGCTCGTCAGCGCCTCCGGACTGGCCGAAAGCACAGTGCCTAACCACGCGCCGCTGGCGCCGGCGGCCAGCACGGCTGCCAGGCTTCGCGGAGAGGCGATTCCGCCGGCTGCCAGCACCGGCACTCTTGCGACGTCCAACACGGCGTCGAGCAGCGGGAGGGTGCCGATCGTCGCATCCCCGTGGCCACCACCTTCGGAACCACGGGCCACCAGGAGATCGATCCCGCCATCTTGGGCCCGCTGCGCTTCGACGCTGTTGTAAACCTGTGTGGCCGCTGCGATCCCAGCATCGTGGGCGCGCTCGACCCATGACAAGTCAGTTCCGAAGCTGACCGATACGAGCACGGGCTGCGCGGCCAGCGCGCTATCGAGCAGCTCCGGCTCCTTGTGGATCACCCAGTCCACCAAGCCAATTCCGAATGTTCCGCGCACGTGCGGCAATTCGGCACGCAGCGACGCCGTCGACCCGGCAGTTCCCATGCCGACCATGCCCAGTCCACCGGCGGCGGTCACCGCAGCGGCGAGTCGACCGCCGGCAACGCCGCCCATCGGCGCGTTCAGTATTGGCACCCGCAGGCTCATGCGCCGCGACCACGGCGTCGACAGCATCTGGCTACGCCGAGGGAAGGCTCTTGAAGACGGTCAGCAGGATCACCGAATCGTCGACGGCTTGTAGCGAATGCCGTTGCGGCGGAATGACAACGTAATCACCGGTCTTTCCATCCCACGCGTCCTCACCCGCGGTGAGGTGCACGTGTCCTGTCAGGACCTGCAGCGACGCCTGTCCGGGGCTGTCGTGTTCGGAGAACTCATGCCCGGCCAGCAGCGCCATCACGGTCTGCCGCAGTTCGTGGGTGTGCCCGCCGTGGATGGTGTGCGACGCGCGACCGCTGTGTGCCTGCCGCGCCTCGGCCAGCTTTTCGTCGGCCAGGCTGGTCAGCGAAATCGATTCCATCAATGAGTCCCTTGTTCGGAGTTCCTCAACCGGATAGTAGAAGTATCCCGCCCGGGGGGAGGGCCACCGCGGGCGCGGGGCTCACGTCGCGGTGATCTGCCGGGTGAGGTGCACCAGACACAGATCTGGCTCGACGAAGGTGTCCAGCCGATCTGCCGTGACCGGTGCCGCCCAGGTTTCCAGAGCTCCCTGCATGAGCCCCAAGTGGATCGGACAAATGATGGCCTTCTGGATTTCCACCAGTTCCAAAAACGGGCAGTTCCGCAATCCCAGCTGCTCGTCTCCGCGACGCTCCGGGTCAAAGCCGAGCTCGTCGAGTAAACCGACCAGGTGCTCGATCGATTCATCCACGTCGGGCGCCCCGGCCGTGGCCGGAGGCGGCGGGTTCAGCCGCCGACCCCACTCGCGGCCGGCGGAAAGTGCCCTGGCGGCGGCGTCCCGATAACCGGCCAGACCCATGGCAAGGATCTCGGCCAGCAGCTGATAGTGCCGCGCGCCGCCGGGATCCATCCGCCTAGTTGCACGGAACATCAGCGCCGGCCGGCCCGGCCCCTTGCGGTCCGTCGCGACCTGTTCCACTCGGCCCGTGCCGAACAAGGTGTCGAGATGGAAGCGAACGGTGTTGGGGTGCACGTCCAGCATGTCGGCGATCGCGGCGATGCTCATCGGAGAATCGGCCGCCCGCAACACCCTCAGGACGTCGAGGCGACGACCTGAGGAGTGCTTTGCTGGTTTGACGACGGCGCTCATTTTCTCTTGAGCATTCTGCTCTCGGCAGGCCGCCGATCAGCTGGTTTTCCCAATAATGGCCCGGCGGCTTTATACAAAGGCGAACTGTAGCAATTCACCCAAGGCTTTGCCCCCTGAGCGTCAATGGTGTTGTGAATCAGCCTCTTCGAAGACGCTTTGGGCGATGCGGAAGGCGGCATTGGCATCCGGCACACCGCAGTAAACCGCGGTGTGCAGCAGGACTTCCTTGATTTCGTCCCGCGATAGCCCGTTGCGCAGTGCCGCTCGAATATGCAGCGCAAGCTCCTGGTCACGGCCACGAGCGATCAGCGCCGTGAGCGTGATCATCGAGCGGCTCCGCCGGTCCAGGCCCGGACGCGTCCAGATTGTGCCCCAGGCGAATTCGGTCACCAGTGTCTGAAAGTCGCGGGTGAAGTCGGTGATCCGCGCAGCCGCCTGGTCGACGTAGCCGTCCCCGAGCACCTCCCGGCGTACGGCCATGCCCCGGTCATAGGCGGTGTTCATTTGCGCGCCTCCTCGGGCGTTCCACGGCCCGCATCGTCGCCACGCGTGTCGCTCATCTGGCTCCGATTCTCCTCAGCTTGGCCAACACGTCGGCGATTCGGTCGGGCTGCTCAGCCGGCGCGAGATGGGCGGCCTGCGCCACCTCGATGAACCGTCCGCGGGTCACGTTGCTGGCGATGTACCGCAGCGAATCAGGCGGCGTGGCAATGTCGTTGGCGCCAGCGACAGCAACGATCGGGGTGTCGATTTCGCCGAGGCGATCACGGGCGTCGAACTCGGCGAGCGCCTCACAGGTGCGTGCATAGCCGTCGTCGTCGACCCGGCGCAGGGTATCCAGCAGCGCCCGGGCTGCGGCGGGATCGCGCTCGAAGAATCCCGGGGCGAACCATCGGCGAATCGACGGTGCCACGACTTCGCCAGTTCCGGCACTGCGAACGACTTTGGCCCGAGACTGCCAGTCGTCCGGGTCGCCGATTCGCGCCGCCGTGCAGATCAGCGCGGCCGACACGATGCGCTCGGGATGCCCGAGCAGCAGCTGAAGTCCGACGGCGCCGGCGACCGAGACACCGGCATAGGTGAACGGCCGTCCGCCGATCTTGCCTTCCACGACTTTGAGGACGCTGGCTGCGAGGTCGTCGATGGTGAAAGCGTCCCTCGGCCGCGGGCTGGCACCGTGGCCGGGAAGATCCCAGCCGATGATGTTATAGATGCCCGCCAGACGTCCTGCCACGCCAGACCACAGGGCCGCGACGGAGGTACCCAACGACGGGCCGACCACCAACGTCGGCAGATCCGGTGACCCGCCCAGATGCGACCCGCGAATTCGCGGGGCGGTCACGGGCGTTCCTTGACTATCCGCTTAGCACGATCCAGGCTCTCGTCGATCAGAGCGTCGCCCGCACCGAAATAGTTGCCGGACGGGGCTTTTCCGGCCAGCTCAGCGATAACGCGTTGCTCGCCGAGTACCTCGACGCTGCCGAGGTTACTGGCCATCTGCGCCGGATGGACCTGCAAACCGGCCAACAGTTCGCTGCACTGGGCGCCGGCGACAACGGCTCGCCGGGCAAGAATGCGTAGCGTCTCCCATTCGGCATGCCATGAGCCGTCGGGACGTTCGTCGTTGGCCAATGCGGCGGCGGTGTGCAATGTCGCGCCCAGCGACGGCGCAGAAATCGCTGCGCGGCGAATCAGGATGGACAGCACCGGGTTACGCTTCTGCGGCATGCTCGATGACCCGCCGCGGTCTCCGGATGCGGGCTCGCTCAGTTCGGCGATCTCCGGCCGGGCCAGAGTCACAACGTCCGACGCGATGCGGCCCCAGGCGTCGGTGCATCCGATCAACGCGTCGCCGATCGCGGTGACTGGTGCGCGGGTGGTGTGCCACGGCATCCGGACAGCCAAACCCAAAGTCGCTGCGGTGTTTTGCACCAGCTCCATCGAGGTTCCGCCGGGATTTGGGTGACCGGCAAGCGCAGCCAACTCAGTCGCGGCGGCCAGCGTGCCGCCCGCGCCGCCGATCTGGACCGGAATGATTAGCGCACCGAGTTGTTCATATGCGTCGACGACGCCGTTGCACCACACCGCCGCCTTGACCCCGAACGTTGCGGGCACCGCATGCTGGGTCAGGGTGCGAGCCACCATCGGCGTGTCGCGGTGAGTCGCCGCAAGCGCTGATAGGGCTGAAATCTGTTCGGCGAGTTGTGACTTCAACTCATCGACGACGTCACGAGTGGCGAGCATCAAGCCGGTGTCGATCACGTCCTGGCTGGTAAGGCCGCGGTGAATCCATCGACCGACCTCCGCGCTCGCGCGGTCACGAAGCAGTGCCACCAACCCGATCGCGGGGTTGCCGCCATCCTCCGATTTGGCCGCGAGTGACTCGCGGTCGCCGGCGCTCACCAGGCCGGAAAGGTCAGCGCCGCTGCATTGATCCGGCGCCAGACCCGCGGCGACCAGTGCATCCAGCCAGGCCGATTCCACCGCGACCATCGACGCCAACAGCGTGGCGTCGGACATCAACGTCCCGGCGCGCTCATCTCCCGGCCACAACAGGTTGGTCATCGCGAATCCCCGCGGTAGGCCAGAAACACGGTCTCGCAACGGCCCTGAAGGTGAATATCGAAGCGGTATCCGCCCTTCTCGGCCACGCAGATCAGGGTTTGGCGTCGGGTGCCGTCCAGGGCGCTCAACAGCCGATCAGCGTCCGGGTCGGCATCCGGCAGGTAGG
>NZ_JBAPPI010000352.1:0-2502 GCF_049280035.1 Mycobacterium sp.
ACCCTGCACCGACCGGTCGCGGCGCTGCTGGCCGACCCGTCGGTGCCGGTCTCCGCGCTGACCACCGGCCCGCGCTGGCCCGATGTGTCGGGTAACTCCCAGGCCACCGGCACCCGGGCGGTCACCGCCGGAGAGCCCAATCCGGCCTGGTTGCGCCGCTGCGCCGAGCTCAACCGGCAGGCGATCACCGCCGTGCGCGGCCAGCTGAAGGCCCACCCGCTGACCACCGGCCTGCACGTGGCCGCCGCCGTCGCCGATGCGCTGCGCCCCGGTGACCAACTCGTGCTGGGTGCGTCCAACCCGGTGCGGGACGCCGCGCTGGTGGGCCTCGGGTCCGCGGAGCACCGCGGAGAGATCACAGTGCGCTCCAACCGCGGGGTCGCCGGCATCGACGGCACGGTGTCCACCGCGATCGGGGCGGCCTTGGCTCACGACCAGACGGGCGGCCGCACGATAGCGCTGATCGGCGATCTGACCTTCGTGCACGACAGCTCCGGGTTGCTGATCGGGCCGACCGAGCCGGTACCGGCCGACCTGACCATCGTGGTGTCCAACGACAACGGCGGCGGCATCTTCGAACTGCTCGAGCAGGGCGACCCGCGGTTTTCTGACGTGTCCTCCCGGGTGTTCGGCACCCCGCACGACGTCGACGTCGGCGCGCTGTGTCGCGCCTACCACGTCGACAGCCGGCAAATCGAGGTCGATGAGCTCGGCCCCGCGCTGGACGAAACCGGTGCCGGCATGCGGGTGCTCGAGGTCAAGGCCGACCGGTCTTCGCTGCGGCAGCTGCACGCCGCCATCAAGGCCGCATTGTGAAGGCCCCTGCCAGGGCCGCAGATGCTTCTGGGGCCCTGGCAGCGCTGAAATCATTGGCGCGCATCCTGATCCACGGTCGTAACGGCGAGCTGCCCGATACTCGAGGCCATCGCGTCGTGCGCTGGGCACGGATCGGGGTGCTGATTTTGGCCGGGCTGGTCACACTGCAGTCGTTGCTGCTGGTGGCCGGTGCCGTGCGCAATGACATTGCCATCCAACGCAATATGGGAGTAGCGGAGGCCGAGGTGCTCAGCGCGAGCCCGCGGCGCTCCACCATCGAGTTCGTCACGCCGGACCGGGTCACCTACCGCCCAGAGCTCGGTGTGCTGTATCCGTCCGAATTGGCAACGGGAATGCGGATTTACGTCGAATACGACAAACTCAACCCCAACCTGGTGCGCGTGCAACATCGCAACGCCAAACTGGCCATCATCCCGGCCGGATCGATCGCGGTGGTCGGCTGGCTGGCCGCCGCGGGCGCGCTTGGGGGTCTGGCGTTGGTGGACAAACGGCTGGACCGTCAGCTGGACAAGTCGTCCAGCCAACCCGGGTCTTGAATGTCGACGAGCCTGTTCGCCTTGAGGTCGTATACGGTTGGGGTGCCTGGGTTTGCCGGGTTTACCTGAGCGAGTCGTGCTCTGTTGGCGTCGTTGAGCGCGGCGGTATCGACCGCATACTCGCCGGCAGCGATCCGGTCAGCCACCACCTCGGGTATCCCGCTTTCGCGGGCCATCGCCGCAATGTCGTTGTTGTTCGGGCCGTCTTGACTTTGGTGGCGGTAGAGGTCTTGCACGAAAGCCTGATACGCCGTCGGCGAGGTCGACGGGTCGGCCGCCAAAAACAGCGAATTGGTGACCCGGGCGGAAACGTCGTTGTGATGTTTGTCATCAAGGAAGGTCAGCCATCGATACGTGACCGCGAGCCGGCCGCTGGCCAGATCGCCGGCAATCCGGTCGCCGGATGTCGACTCCAACTCCGCGCAGTGCGGGCATTGCGGTTCGCAGAAGATCTCCAACTGCACTGGAGCATCGCCGGACCCGGCCATCACCGCGTTGCCGTCTGCAGTGCGCGGCACGTCGGCGTGCGCGGTGCCTGTGCTGAACATCACCATCCACAGCGCCGTCGCCACCCATACCCGCAGGCAGAGCCGCATTGTCCAACCCCCTTTGCATCAGAGTTCGCATGACGTATGCCCGTCGGTAACCATATCGACAGGCGACGCTGCCACCGTGATGGTGTGCGCGTAGCGATTGTCGCTGAGTCATTTCTCCCGCACGTCAACGGCGTCAGCAACTCGGTGGTTCGGATACTCGAGCATCTGCGCCGCACCGGCCATGAAGCCCTTGTCATAGCACCCGATACGCCGCCCGGACAGCCGCCGGCCGATCGGATCCACGACGGTATCCGGGTGCACCGGACGCCATCGCGGATGTTTCCGAAGGTGACGACGCTGCCACTCGGGGTGCCCACACCCCGGCTGACCAAAGTGCTGCGCGGATTCGATCCTGACGTAGTGCATTTGGCATCGCCGGCGCTGCTCGGCTGGGGCGGTGTGCGGGCGGCGCGTCGTCTCGGGGTGCCGGCGGTCGCGGTATATCAAACCGACGTACCGGGTTTCGCGGAGAGCTATGGGATCGGGATCACCGCGCGGGCGGCGTGGGCGTGGTTCCGCCACCTGCACGGCCT
>NZ_JBAPPI010000353.1:0-6041 GCF_049280035.1 Mycobacterium sp.
GCCTGGGGGGGGCCGCGCCCGGCCAGCTCCTGCCCGCGGTGTCGCGCGAAGTGTTGCGGGCCGGTCCCGACATTGCGGCGCTGCGAGCGGCCGCTGAGCGGATGCGTGACGCGGTCGCCTACCTAGCCGGTTAACGGATGACCCGCAATCGGCCCGGTGCGTCGACCCCTGTGCCTCATCAGACTCAGCGGCCCCAGTAGTAACCGTCTGAAGGACTAGCCCCTTTTTCAGTTTGATGACGCGGGCGATATCAGTACCCCTGCTGAGCCAGGCTGTCGCGACGTGATATCGCATGCGCATCGCTTTCAAAAGCGACGTCATGGTTGGTTACCGATGCTGGTGTGGCTCATGTTGGCAGAGTGAATGGCCAACGAGAACCAAACCTGCGTCGGGCAGCGCCGCGGATTCCGCACGACACGCGCGACACGCCGTGACATGCGCAATCGGCGCAGTTTGTGCTTTTCAGGCGGTGCCGGGGCTTGTCCGTGAGGCGACTCGCCGGCCTGGACAGCTCATCAAAACCGCTGGTAGAGGCTATTTTCTCCGGCTCGAGCCGATACGTCCGGCACAGCTGCACAACCTCGGCCGACGGCGACTTGAGATACCCCATCTCGGTGCCACACGCTGGGCCTTTGTGGCTTCAACCAGGGGGGCGGGTTAGATTTCATCTGGCAGCGTGGGTACGGTCGTCTCCGCTGGCTGGACTACACCAGCTGAGACAAACAAAGATCGATAGCTGTCGATTAGTGATTGAGACGGAGGAATTGTGGCTCTTCCCCAGTTGACCGACGAGCAGCGCGCAGCCGCTTTGGAAAAGGCTGCCGCCGCACGCCGAGCGCGAGCTGAGCTCAAGGATCGGCTGAAGCGCGGCGGCACCAATCTCAAGCAGGTGCTGCACGATGCCGAGACCAACGAGGTCTTGGGCAAGATGAAGGTTTCTGCGCTGCTGGAGGCGTTGCCGAAGGTTGGCAAGGTCAAGGCGCAGGAAATCATGACCGAGCTCGAGATCGCCCCGACCCGCCGCCTGCGTGGGCTCGGCGATCGCCAGCGCAAGGCATTGCTGGAAAAGTTCGACTTCTCCTAATCGCCCTCTAGGAGAGTCGGTGAGCGCCGACGGGGGACCGGACGGTGGCTGCGCCAAACGTCTTGGGGCTAAGGCCGCAGGACGCGTGGTGGTGCTGTCCGGTCCATCCGCGGTAGGAAAGTCGACGCTGGTCCGCTGCCTGCGGGAGCGGATTCCCGATCTGGTTTTCAGCGTTTCAGCGACCACTCGAGCGCCGCGCCCGGGTGAAGTCGACGGTGTCGACTATCACTTCGTCACCCCCGCCCGCTTCCAGCAGCTGATCGACGAAGGCGACTTGCTGGAATGGGCCGAGATCCACAGCGGACTGCACCGGTCGGGCACCTTGGCCCGGCCGGTCCGCGAGGCCACCGCCGCCGGGCACCCGGTGCTCATCGAGGTTGATCTGGCCGGTGCCCACGCGATCAAACATGCGATGCCGGAAGCGATCAGCGTGTTTCTGGCCCCGCCGAGCTGGGAGGCCTTGGAGGCCCGGCTGGTCGGCCGGGGGACTGAGACGCCCGAGGTGATCGAACGTCGGCTCACCACCGCCCGTACCGAACTCGCGGCCCAAAAGGACTTCGACGAGGTCGTGGTAAACAGTCAATTGGCGACGGCATGCGCAGAATTGGTATCCTTGCTGGTGGCAACAGCGCCGGGTACGGCGTGATCCGCCATCAGACTCGATTCACGATTTCGTCGCACAACGCTTTCTAGGTTCAACGCCACCAAGGAGAACGTCTTAAGTGAGTAACTCGCAGACCGACGCGTCATTAGCCGCCGTCCCCGATCAGTTCGATCCGGCAGCGGGCGGGATCGGTGCGTATGACACGCCGTTGGGCATCACCAACCCGCCCATCGACGAGCTGCTCGAGCGCGTTTCCAGCAAGTACGCCCTGGTGATCTACGCGGCGAAGCGGGCTCGGCAGATCAACGATTACTACAACCAGCTCGGTGAGGGCATCCTCGAATACGTCGGCCCGCTGGTCGAGCCGGGGCTTCAAGAGAAGCCGCTGTCGATCGCCATGCGTGAGATCCACGCCGACCTGCTCGAGCACACCGAAGGCGAGTAGCGGGATCGACGCGGGCTTGTGATGAGCCTCTCGGCTGACAAGCGGACGGACCGCAAGCGGATCATCGTCGGCGTCTCCGGGGGTATCGCCGCATACAAGGCCTGCACCGTCGTTCGCCAACTGACCGAGTCGGGCCACCAGGTCCGCGTCATCCCCACCGAATCCGCCCTGCGCTTCGTCGGCGCTGCCACCTTCGAGGCCCTCTCCGGTGAGCCGGTACAGACCGGTGTCTTCGAGGACGTTCCCCAGGTGCCGCACGTCGCCATCGGCCAGGGCGCCGATCTGGTCGTCGTCGCTCCCGCCACCGCCGACCTGCTGGCCCGGGCGGTACACGGTCGTGCTGACGACCTGTTGACCGCGACGCTGCTGACGGCTCGATGTCCGGTGCTGTTCGCGCCGGCGATGCACACCGAGATGTGGCAGCACCCGGCCACCGTCGACAACGTGGCCACGCTGCGACGGCGCGGCGCTGTGGTGCTGGAACCGGCATCCGGGCGGCTCACCGGTGCCGACAGTGGCGCCGGCCGGCTACCCGAAGCCGAGGAGATCACCACGTTCGCCCAGCTGCTGCTGGAGCGGCACGACGCGATGCCCTACGACCTGGCCGGGGTCAAGCTACTGGTGACCGCGGGCGGCACCCGCGAGCCGATCGACCCGGTCCGCTTCATCGGCAACCGCAGCTCGGGCAAGCAGGGCTACGCGCTGGCGCGGGTCGCCGCTCAGCGCGGCGCCGAGGTCACGCTGATCGCGGGGCATACCGCCGGGCTCATCGACCCGGCCGGTGTCGAGGTGGTGCGAATCAGCTCGGCCCAACAACTTGCCGACGCGGTGTCCAAGCACGTGCCCGATGCCCACGTACTGGCGATGGCAGCCGCGGTGGCGGATTTTCGGCCCGCGCATGTCTCAACCGCCAAGATTAAAAAGGGTGCCACAGAAGACACTGCACCACCGACCATCGAATTGATCCGCAACGACGACGTGCTGGCCGCGGCGGTGCAGGCCCGGGCCGCCGGGCAGCTACCCAACATGCGGGCCATTGTCGGCTTCGCCGCCGAGACCGGCGACGCCAACGGTGACGTGCTGTTCCACGCTCGGGCCAAGCTGCGTGGTAAGGGCTGCGATCTGTTGGTGGTCAACGCCGTTGGTGATGGCAAGGCGTTCGAGGTGGACAACAACGACGGCTGGTTGCTGGCATCCGATGGCACCGAGTCGGCGCTGCAGCACGGCTCGAAGACGTTGATGGCCAGTCGTATCGTGGATGCGATCGTCGCGTTCCTGCACGGGGGCGGTGGCTCCGCCAGCTAGCGCCCGTAACATCCAGGGCTGGCCGAAAGCGGCGGGCGGCCTGAAGATATAATTTGTCTAACTAACAATCCCACGGTGACTTGGAAGGATGAGGGTGTGAGCGAAAACGGTCGTTTGTTCACTAGCGAATCGGTGACCGAGGGGCATCCCGACAAGATCTGTGACGCGATCAGCGACTCGGTCCTCGACGCACTGCTGGCGGAGGACCCGCGCTCGCGTGTCGCGGTCGAGACGTTGGTCACCACCGGGCAGGTGCACGTGGTGGGCGAGGTGACGACGACAGCGAAAGCGGCCTTCGCCGACATCACCAACACCGTTCGCGCGCGCATCCTCGACGTCGGCTACGACTCGTCGGACAAGGGCTTCGACGGCGCGTCGTGCGGGGTTAATATCGGGATCGGGGCGCAGTCGCCCGACATCGCGCAGGGGGTCGACACCGCCCACGAGGCGCGAGTCGAGGGTGCGGCGGACCCGCTGGACTCGCAGGGCGCCGGCGACCAGGGGCTGATGTTCGGCTACGCGATCAACGACACCCCCGAGCTGATGCCGCTGCCGATCGCGCTGGCCCACCGATTGGCGCGGCGGCTGACCGAGGTACGCAAGAACGGGACGCTGCCCTACCTGCGCCCGGACGGCAAGACGCAGGTCACCATCGAGTACGAGGACAACGTCCCGGTGCGGCTGGACACCGTCGTCGTCTCTACCCAGCACGCCGACGGGATCGACCTGGAGAAGACGCTGGATCCCGACATCCGGCAGCACGTGCTCAAGACCGTGCTCAAGGAACTGTCCCACGAGACGCTGGACTCCTCGTCGACGCGGGTGCTGGTCAACCCGACCGGGAAATTCGTCCTCGGCGGCCCGATGGGTGACGCCGGCCTGACCGGCCGCAAAATCATCGTGGACACCTATGGCGGGTGGGCCCGCCACGGCGGCGGCGCCTTCTCCGGCAAGGATCCGTCCAATGTGGACCGTTCCGCCGCGTACGCGATGCGCTGGGTGGCAAAGAACATCGTCGCAGCGGGCCTGGCCGAGCGGGTCGAGGTGCAGGTGGCCTACGCCATCGGCAAGGCCGCCCCGGTGGGCCTGTTCATCGAGACGTTCGGCACCGCGATCGTCGACCCGGTCAAGATCGAGAAGATCGTGCCCGAGGTGTTCGACCTGCGGCCCGGCGCGATCATCCGCGACCTGGACCTGCTGCGGCCGATCTACGCGCAGACTGCGGCCTACGGGCACTTCGGCCGCACCGACGTCGACCTGCCGTGGGAGCGCCTCGACAAAGTCGACGACCTCAAGCGCGCCATTTAGCTGACTAGCCGGTGAACCGGTAGTCGTCGAGGTCGAAGCGCCGGCTTCGCCAGTACATCTCGAACGTGGTCGAGGGCCGTAGCGCCACATCGCCGTTCTTGTCGAAGTAGTAGCTGTTGGCCTGCCGGCAGCTGTCTTGCCAGAACACCTGGCGATGCCGTCGGCGCATGACCTCGGCGAAGTAGCGGGCGTTGGCCGCCTCGCTGATTTCGACCCGGGTGGCGTCGCGCTGACGGGCCCGCTTCAGGCAGCGCAGCATGTGGTGGGTTTGGGCTTCGATCAGCGCGAAGAACGATGACCCGACGTAGCCGTACGGACCCATCACGCTGAACAGGTTGGGAAAGCCGGGAACGCTCACGCCCTCATACGCCTGCACCCGGTGCTCGTCCCAGAACTTGGTCAGTGGCAGGCCGCCGCTGCCGGTGACAGCAAAGGTCGGCATGCTCTCGGAGTCCAACACGTGAAAACCGGTGGCCAGCACCAGCACGTCGACCTCGTGGCTGGTGCCGTCGGTGGTGGCCACCGCCGACGAGGTGATCTTGTCGATCGGCTCGGTCACCAGTTGCACGTTGTCGCGGTTGTACGTGGACAGGTAGGTGTTGTGGAAGCCGGGCCGTTTGCAGCCGATCGCATACCGCGGGGTGAGTTGCTCGCGGACCGCCGGATCCCGGACCTTGCGGCGCAGATAGGCGCGGCCGACCGACTCCATCCATCTGGCCAGCGGGTACACCGTGAAGTACTGCGCCGGGAGGGGAAAGGTCACCTCGACGTAGGCCTGGCTGATCAGCCGCTGAAGTGCCTTCGCGCCGGGTAGGCGCATCGCCCAGTGCGCCAGTTTGGGCAGCGGCACGTCGAACTTCGGGAAACACCAAATCGGTGTGCGCTGAAATACCGTGAGCTCTTTGACAATCGGCGCAATCTCGGGGATCAGCTGAACTGCTGAGGCGCCGGTGCCGATCACGGCGACCCGCTTGCCGGTCAGATCCTGGTCGTGATCCCAGCGCGCGGTGTGCATGATGGCGCCGGTGAAGGAGTCGACGCCGTCGATGTCGGGCAGCTTGGGCACGGTGAGCACGCCGCTGGCGTTCAACAGGAATCGGGCGGTGACTTCGCCTCCCGGATCGGTCTGCACCCGCCACAACGCCCGCTCGTCGTCGAACTCAACGGCGAGGACCTTGGTATTGAACCGGATCTTCGGCCGGATCCCGTACTTGTCGGCGCAATGTTCGGCATACGCCTTCAGCTCTTTGCCCGGCGCGTAGGTCCGCGACCAGTCCGGCAGCTGTTCGAACGAG
>NZ_JBAPPI010000354.1:0-3879 GCF_049280035.1 Mycobacterium sp.
GACGCCTCCGAATCCAGGTGCGCCTCACCGTATGAGGTACCCAGATCGTCGACGTCGGGTCGCCCGACATTGTGCAAATACTGCGAGGCGACGTGGCCCTCGAAGACATTCTTGAAGTACGTCGGGAGACCGAGGTGGATGTAGAAAAAGTGCGCCATGTCGGTGACGTTGTCGATGATGTCGCGGCAGTTCGACCCTTCGATCAGGATTGAGTTCCACCGCCAGTCGGTCCATTCGTCGCTGGCCGCCTCGGGGATCTCCGGGATCTGCACCTCGGGCTGCGGCGGGTTGCCCTCGTGGTCGTGCCAGACGAACAGCAGGCCCCCGCGCACGTCGGTGTGCCAGGAGCGGGTGCGGGCCAGTCGTGGCGTGCGTTTGGCGTAGGGCACCAGCTTGCATTTGCCGTCGCCGCCCCAGCGCCAGTCGTGGAACGGGCAGGCGACTTCGTCGCCCTTGACGGTGCCCTGCGCCAGGTTGCCGCCCATGTGCCGGCAATAGCCGTCGAGCACGTGCACGTCGCCGTGCGAGTCGGCGAACACGACGAGGTGGGTGCCGAAAGCCTCGACCCCATGGGTCTCGCTGTCCAGGTAATCCTTGACCGGGCCAAGGCAATGCCAGCCGCGCGCGTAGCGGTCGGGCAGGGTGCCGGCGTCGATCTCGCGAACACCGGCAGTCTCGGTAGCCATGACGCCTCCAACTTTGTCAGCTTCTAACTAGAACACGTTACAGTTTTCCTACGGGATCGCGCAATGAACGTGGTGATACCTGCCGGAGCACCCAGGCTGCGGTATATCTGAACGATGCCGCTGTTTTCCTTCGAAGGCCGATCGCCGACGGTCGATCCCACTGCCTTCGTCGCACCAACCGCGACCTTGATCGGCGACGTCACGATCGAGGCCGGGGCGTCGGTGTGGTTCAACACCGTGCTGCGCGCCGACTATGCGCCCGTCATTGTGCGCGAAGGGGCCAATGTGCAGGACGGATCGGTGTTGCACGCGCCGCCCGGGATCCCGGTCGACATCGGCCCGGGAGCAACGGTGGCGCACATGTGCGTCATCCACGGGGTCCATGTCGGGGCAGAGGCGCTGATCGCCAACCATGCCACCGTCCTCGACGGCGCGGTGATCGGTTCGCGCAGCATGGTCGCGGCTGGTGCATTGGTGGTCGGCGGCACCAAAATTCCCGACGAGGTGCTCGTCGTCGGGGCGCCGGCCACGGTCAAAGGTCCGATCGCGGGCACCGGCGCCGAAATGTGGGTGAATGTGAACCCGAAGGCATATCAGGATCTGGCCCAGCGCTATCTGACTGGCCTGGAACCCGTGTAGCGTTTGTAATGCCCAGCGGAACAACGGTTTTCGTGAAGGGCTAGCGCATCCAATCCGGTGTCACCGGGAGCCCATTGTGGTGGCGGTATTCGGCGATGGCCTTGAGGTTTTTTAGCTCCAGCAGGTGGCCGGCGCCGAACATCTCCCAGAAGTCGCCGACCCAGACCGGCCGTTCCGGCGGGGCTGCGTCGGGATAGGGGTTGTGGTCGTAGAACGGATGGTGGCAGTTGGTCCACAGCACCACCGAGCCGGGTTTGTCGAGCACCTCCTGCGCGTCGATGACACGCATCAGATAGACCATCCAAAGGTGCTTGCCTTGATCCCACGCGCACTGATAGTCCACAGTGCGCGCCTGCTCGTTCGCCCGCGTGCGGGTATAGATCCTGGTGTCCGACCCCAGCCGGTCATAGGCCAGCCACAACCCCGGTTCATCGGTCTCGACGAACCCGCGCAGGCTATAGGTCCACTCCTCTAAACAGCGGGTATCGGCCATGTAGGCGAACAACTCATCGGGCGGGCAGTCGATGTAGTCGTTGATGGTGATGTACTGGCCGAATACCTCGTCGTGCGGGTAGACCGAGTGCATCATCTCCATAATGACCGGGGTGGCCTTCTCCCGCGGGCTGGTCTCGATGCGGGTCAAACCCTCGATCGGCTCGGTGCTGCCGGTGTGGGCGGCGATATCTTCAAGCGCGGGCAGCGACATCGGATCGGCCTCCTTCGTATGCGAACGGCGATTGAGTTCATACCATTTGGCGCAGGTGATGGGGGAAGTGGCTCCTGTCAAAAACGTTGCAAACGCATAGATTTCGCCGGTATTGCAGTTCGCACTATACACGTATTGTATATCTATGGACGCCGATTTTATGCGCGCTATTTCTTGGCCGAGTCGGTTGAACCGATTGGGGCTCGGGCTCGTTATATGTGGTACCAGCGCCTTTGCGACATCACGCTCGCATGGGCATGGCAGTCGGTCGCGTACAGGTCGCCGCGGCCGGTTGAATGCTGCGGTCTCGCGAGAGGACCATGATCGGACGACTCGATACCTGCGATACATCAAGGCCCGAGCTGATGATTGAACTTCGCGACGTGGTGCGCGAATACCGGATCGGCGGTCAGTGCGTGCGCGCGCTCGACGAGATCAGTCTGCGGTTCGGGGGTGGGCAGTTTGTGTCGGTAGTAGGGCCGTCGGGGGCCGGCAAGAGCACGTTGCTGCACTTGCTCGGCGCATTGGACTCGCCTGATTCCGGCTCGATCAAATTCGATGGCGACGAGATCGGCCACCTTAGCGACGAACAGCAGTCGGAATTTCGCCATCATCGCGTGGGGTTCATCTTTCAGTTCTTCAACCTGTTGCCGACCTTGTCAGCCTGGGAAAACGTAGCGGTCCCGAAGCTGCTTGACGGTGTCCGGCTGGGCAAGGTCAAGTCGGATGCGCTTCGGCTGTTGGACCGGGTTGGGCTCGGCGACCGGGCCCAGCACCGGCCGGCGGAACTGTCGGGCGGTCAAATGCAGCGGGTCGCGGTGGCGCGGGCGTTGATGATGGACCCATCGCTGATTCTCGCCGACGAACCGACCGGGAACCTCGACTCGACAACGGGCGCTTCGATCTTGGCGCTGCTTGCCGAGGTGGCGCACGAGGACGGCGGCAGTCGGCTGGTGGTGATGGTGACCCACAATTCGGATGCCGCGGCGACGACGGATCGGGTGATCACCCTCCAAGACGGACGGGTCGGTTCCGACGAGTTGTCAGCGGTCGCGGGATGAGACCGGGCTCGGCCATCGCGGCTACCGCGAGCCGGATACGTGTGTTCAGCCTCCGCGAACTTGTTGTGCATCGTCGGCGCACGACGGCCTCGATCGCCGTAATGGCGGTATCCGCAATGTATCTGGTCGCGGTATTCGGAATTTTCGGTTCGATCACCGGATCGGTCAACCGGCTGGCCGATGGGATCGCGGGAATCGCCGCGCTCGAGGTGTCGGGCATTACCGACGCGGGATTTCCGGACACGATAACGGCCGATGTCGCCGCCGTTCCCGGCGTCGCGACCGCGGCACCGATGATTCGGACTTCTGCGTCCACGGCATCAGGCCCAGTTCTGCTGTTCGGCGCAGACAAGAGCTGCGCCGCGCTGGGTGGTGCCTTGAAAGACGCCGTCGCGAAACCACTAAAGACACTGTCCGCCAACCCCAACGGTGTGCAGGTCGGGCCCGGTGTCGGTCACCGCAAAGGCGAGACATTCCGGCTGGGCTCGGCTTCGGTCGCAGTCACCGAAGTGCCCGCCGACAAGCAGCTGGCGGACCTCAACGGCGGACACTACGTCCTCGCTCCACTTGCTTTGGCGCAGAACATAACCGGACGAAAAGGTCAGCTCGACTCGATACTGATCACTACAAAGTCCGGTGCCAATCTCGCAGCTGTGCGCGCCGCGGTCACGGCCGCTGTGAAGGGCCGGGCAATCGTTGCGGATCCGAGCATGCGAGCAGCCCGGGCCGGCGACGGCGTCAAGCTGATGAACTACATGGCGTTGATGGGCGCGGGAGTTGCATTGGT
>NZ_JBAPPI010000355.1:0-2967 GCF_049280035.1 Mycobacterium sp.
ATGGTGTCGTAGTGCGTGAGACTGTGGCGGCCGGTTGCGGTGACGGCGAACTTCCAGTCGTGGCCGCGGTGGCGGCCGATCGGCGCATCGATCGTGCCGCTGGAGGGGTCGGGATGTCCTTGCACCAGCGCGTGGTAGCGCTTGTCGACTGTGCGCTGCTTGAACGCGCGCTTGAGCAGGGTATAGGCCCGCTCGGAGATCGCCACCACCATGACCCCGGAGGTGCCGACGTCGAGGCGATGCACGATGCCCTGCCGCTCGTGCACCCCGGAGGTGGTGATCCGGTAGCCCGCCGCGGCTAACCCGCCGAGCACCGTTGGCCCCGTCCAGCCGACCGACGCATGCGCGGCCACCCCGGCCGGTTTGTCGACCGCCACGATGTCGTCGTCGGAGTACAGAATCGTCATGCCCTCGATGTCGACGGGCGTGTTCTCCACCGGCGCCGGCGGCTGTGGCAGCCGCACCTGCAGCCACGCCCCGGAGGCCAGACGATCCGACTTGCCGGCCGGCACCCCGTCCAGTTCGACCCCGCCGTCTTCGGCCAGCGCCGCGGCAGCTGTGCGCGACAGGCCGAGCAGCCGGGACAGCCCCGCGTCGACGCGCATACCCGCCAGGCCCTCCGGCACCGGCATCGATCGGTCGGTCACCAACGCCGCGTTACCGTTGGTCGGCCCTGGGCCGGTCCACGGTGCCGTCCTGCGGCTCATCGTCGACGCCTGCAGCAGGCTCGTCCGGTGTTTCGCTGTGCACGGGGGTATCGGCGACATCCGCCACATCGAGCGGGTCGTCCGGCTTCCGACGGCCGACAGTGTCGAAATCGAAGCCCATCGCCGACAGGGTTACCAGCAGGATCGCCCCGCAGACCACCGAAGGGTCGGCGACGTTGAACACCGGCCACCAGCCGATCGACAAGAAGTCCACGACATGTCCCTGCAGCGGGCCCGGCGAACGGAAAAACCGGTCGACCAGGTTGCCCATCGCACCGCCCAGGATCATCCCGAGGCCGATAGCCCACCACGGCGACACCAGCCGCCGTCCCATCCAGAAAATGCCGACCACGACGCCGGTCGCGATCACCGTCAGCATCCAGGTGTATCCGGTCGCCATCGAAAACGCGGCCCCGGAATTGCGGACCAGCGTCCAGGTGACGGTGTCACCGATGATCGGCACCGGCTGGCCGGGGATGAGCAGTTTGACGGCGAGCACCTTGGTGACGATGTCCAGCACCAGCACGACCGCAGCGACCAACAGCAGCAGGCGCAGTCGCCGTCGCGGCGCGGGAGCTTCAGGCTCCCCGGCCGTAGGGGCCTCAGTCACCGGCTCAGCCGCTCCCGTCGGTTGGTCTGTCACTCCTACATCATCCACTACAGCCGTTTGGCGGCGACCCGCCGCGCCCGGCTCCGCCGCGCTTGCTCCACCGCGCGATGCGGGATGATTTCTCCTATGAGCCGCCTCACCGTTATTGCCACCGGTGGGACGATCGCCAGCAGCACCGCCGCCGATGGGGTCCGGCGGCCAACGCGCGGCGGCGCCGAGTTGGCCGCCGGCCTGGACGTCGATGTCGTCGACGTGCTGTCCCTGGACAGCTCGCAGCTGACCCCGGCCGACTGGGATGTGATCGGCGCGTCGGCACGGGCCGCAGTGGCTCGCGGTGCCGAAGGCGTGGTCGTCACGCACGGCACCGACACCCTCGAGGAGACGGCGCTGTGGCTGGACCTGACCTATGCGGGCGCGAGTCCGCTCGTGATCACCGGCGCCTTGCGCAGCGCCGACGCGCCCGACGCCGACGGGCCGAGAAATCTGCGCGACGCCCTGTCGGTGGCGTCCAGTCCCGCCGCGCGCGATCTGGGTGTGCTGGTGTGCTTCGGCAGCCGGGTGTTGCAGCCCTCGGGCCTGCACAAAGTGGCGACGGTAGACGGTTTCGCCGGTGAGCTACTCGGCAGCGTCGACGGCGGGGTGATGCTGGCGCGGCCGAAGACTCGCGTCTATTTCGGCGAGCTGAGCGCGGCAAGCGCTCCGCGGGTCGACATCGTCGCGACCTACCCCGGCGGTGACGCGGTGGCGATGGACGCCTGTGTGGCTGCCGGTGCGCGCGGCATCGTGCTCGAAGCGCTCGGCTCGGGCAATGCCGGCGATGCCGTAATCGATGGAGTGCGGCGGCATTGCCGAGACGGAATCGTGGTCGCGATCTCCACCCGAGTCGTCGGTGGCCGGGTCAGCCCGGGATATGGGCCCGGCCACGACCTGGTGCATGCGGGTGCGGTGATGGTGTCGCGGCTGCCCCCGAGTCAGGCGCGGGTGCTGGTGATGACGGCATTGGCCGCAGAGCTACCGCTGCGCGACGTCGTCGGCCGCCTGCGCTGACGGTATCTGTTCTTGGGCACATCTACTCGTCGACCCTCATCGTCCTGTGATTTCGTCAATTGTTTCGTTTCAGGATCATCTAGCTTCGGTCGCTAAAACAGGGCGCGACTTATTTACCACAAGTTGAAGAACAGGGTGATTTCAGCAAACGGCGCTGACCTGCCGTCCATGCCGATACCAGCCTGTCGGCAATCTATTCTTCACACATTCTTCTGCCTGTCGTCCCCCACCCCGGTTTGTCCGGGACTACCTTGACCGCACCTGAGATAGTTCCGCCCGTGGCGCCATCGACGTCTAACAGGGCGGAATGTTGGACAAGGTAGTCACCTGCCGGGCAGACCAGCTCGGCGACATCATCAGTGACCTCGAGAGGGTGAACTGTGACGAGAATGATTCTCGGCGCCACGCTGTGCAGCGCCGCGGTGGCGTTGGCCGGTGCAGCCAACGCCGACGACGGCAGCAACTTCCTGTCCGGCTCAACCAACGCACTAATCCTGGGCTCCACCGGCATACCGACACCGGATGCCGCCTACATCAGCGACGCGGAAAAGCTGTACCTCGACCCGAACGGGTACCACGGCACCACCG
Organism: Mycobacterium sp.; assembly: GCF_049280035.1. GTDB lineage: Bacteria > Actinomycetota > Actinomycetes > Mycobacteriales > Mycobacteriaceae > Mycobacterium. The sequence continues at coordinate 2,953 of NZ_JBAPPI010000355.1, forward strand.
CATCGACGCTGGCGC
>NZ_JBAPPI010000356.1:0-8553 GCF_049280035.1 Mycobacterium sp.
CTGCTGCTTTCCCACGTCGGCGAAGACGCTGCCGCCGCGCGAGTGGACCGGGCCGTGGCGTCCCATCTGGCCACTCGCCCGACCGGACAGCTATCCACCGCCGAAGTCGGCGAAAGGATAGCGTCCGCGCTCTGATCTCCAGGCCGGGCGGCAGCGTTTTGGCCGGCACAATCGGCACCGCCAGCAGCGGGAACACGCCGCAAAGCAGAAATGCCGGCGGATAACCGTGCGCGGCAATCAGCTCACCGAACACCGGCGGCGCGCCCGCTGCCATCAACCGCTGATAGGTGTTCTGCAGGCCCAATGCGCGCCCGCTCCAGAACGGCCCGGCGTACTCGGTGATCGCGGTGGATTCCAACCCGTTGTCGAGAACCGCGACCACCGATGCCGCGACCATCAGTGCTACGGCGATCGACGAGCGCAGATGATCGGCAAACGCCAACCCGACCAGCACCACGACACCCGTTACGGCCATGATGCGCACCGGACGCAACCGCGACCCGACCCGGTCTGACCACCGGCCGACCATGACCCGGCCAGCGGCCCCGAGCAGCTGCGACAGCGTGACGACGGCGCCTGCCGACGCGATCGACCACCGGTAATTCGTGATCAGCCAGATCAGCATGAATGTCACGGTCACCGTCTGCGGCACCATCAGCAGTGCGGAAACAGCGTGGATTCGCCGCAGCACCCACGATCCGCGGTAGGGGTTGGCCAGCTCCGTAGGGGTGGCCTCGTCCCATTCCTTGCGGGGCGGCTCGATGACCCCCACGACGCTGGCCACCGCCGATGCCGCACACAGCACGGCTGGAAATATCAGGGCCGCCGTCGCCGAGCGGCTGTGCTCAGCGAGCCCGGGAATGACCAACGCGCCCAGCGCGATTCCCAGCGGCTGCGCGGTCTGGCGAACACCCATCGCCAGACCGCGTTGCTCGGGCGGGAACCACCCGGAGACCAGACGACCGCCGGCCGAGTTACAGCTGGCGGCCGCCATGCCGCCGACGAACAGCAGCGCAGCGAAGGACACCATCGAGTGGACCGTCGTCGCAAAGTAGGCGGCTATCGCGGTCAGCGCCGAGCCGACCGTCAACACGATGCGTTCGCCCACCCGGTCTAGTAGATAGCCCCACAGAATCAGCGTCGCCACCATGCCGAAGCTCGGCATCGACGACAGCAAGCCCGCCTCGGCCAGCGGCGTGCCTTGGTCGTCCTCCAGGGCGGGGATCAGGAACGCGACGCCGTTGATGAAGACGAACGCACTTGCCGTCACCACCAGCGAAACCACGACGATCGACCAGCGGCGGCCCGCACTGAGTGTGACCGTGCCGGTCGGCTCCGTCGGCATCAATCCATGCTCGCATAGCGGTGTGAATGCCGTGGCTGTAGCGCCAACCAGCCCGGCTGCGCAAGTCGCGCCGGCCCCTACTCGGCTCAATTGCCGCGCTCCTCACCGGGCCGTGTCGGCCCGGATCGTCGCCCGGCTAGGCTCAGGCAAATGCGCCTTGGCCGAATTGCCAGTCCTGACGGTGTCGCGTTCGTCAGCATCGACGGCGACGCGGACGAGCCCGGCGGGATGATGGCCCGTGAGATCGCCGAGCATCCGTTTGGCACCCCGACTTTCACCGGCCGCTCGTGGCCACTGGCCGACACGCGACTGCTAGCCCCGATGCTTGCGAGCAAGGTGGTCTGCATCGGCAAGAACTACGCCGATCACATCGCCGAGATGGGCGGTGAAGCGCCGGCCGACCCGGTGATCTTCCTCAAGCCCAATACCGCGATCATCGGGCCCAATGTGCCGATCCGATTGCCTGCTGCCGCATCGCCCGTGCATTTCGAGGGCGAGCTGGCGGCAGTGATCAGTCGGCCCTGCAAGGACGTCACGGCAGCGCGCGCTGCCGAGAGCATCCTGGGCTACACCATCGCCAACGACGTGTCGGCCCGCGACCAACAGCGCGCTGATGGCCAGTGGACACGAGCGAAGGGCCACGACACGTTCTGCCCTGTCGGGCCGTGGATCGTCACCGACGTAAGTCCCCTAGACCCGTCCGACCTCGAACTGCGCACCGAGGTCAACGGCGAAGTCAAACAGCACAGCCGTACCTCGTTGATGATCCACGGCATCGGTGCGATCGTGGAATGGGTTTCGGCGGTAATGACCTTGCTGCCAGGCGATCTCATTCTCACCGGCACGCCAGCGGGTGTCGGACCCATCGAAGACGGCGACACCGTCAGCGTCACCATCGCGGGAATCGGAACGTTGACCAATCCCGTTGTCCGCAAAGGAAAATCGTGACTGAAGCAGTCGGTGTACGGGTCCGGTTCTGCCCGTCGCCAACCGGTGTACCGCATGTCGGCTTGATCCGTACCGCGCTGTTCAACTGGGCCTACGCTCGACACACCGGCGGCACCTTCGTGTTCCGCGTCGAGGATACCGACCCCGAACGCGATAGCGAGGAAAGCTACCTGGCGCTGTTGGATGCGCTGCGCTGGCTCGGGCTGAATTGGGACGAGGGCCCCGAGGTAGGCGGGGCCTACGGTCCATACCGGCAGTCGCAGCGCAGCGACATTTACCGCGACGTGGTCGGGCAGCTGCTCGCCGCGGGCGAGGCATACCAGGCGTTCTCGACGCCTCAGGAAGTCGAGGCGCGCCATCTGGCCGCCGGCCGCAGTCCGAAGCTGGGCTACGACAACTTCGACCGTGATCTGACGCAGCAGCAGCAAGCGGCGTATCTGGCCGAGGGCCGTAAACCGGTGGTGCGGTTGCGGATGCCCGATAAAGATCTGGGCTGGGACGATCTGGTCCGTGGACCGACTACTTTCGCGGCGGGTGTGGTGCCCGATTTCGCGTTGACCCGCGCAACCGGTGATCCGTTGTACACCTTGGTCAACCCGGTTGACGACGCCTTGATGAAGATCACGCATGTGTTGCGCGGTGAGGACTTGCTGCCGTCGACGCCACGGCAGATCGCGCTGTACCACGCGCTGACCCGGATTGGGATTGCTGAGCGGGTTCCGGAATTCGCCCACTTGCCAACGGTGTTGGGCGAAGGCACCAGGAAACTGTCGAAACGTGACCCGCAGTCGAATCTGTTCGCCCACCGGGACCGCGGCTTCATTCCCGAAGGGCTGCTGAATTATCTTGCGTTGCTGGGCTGGGCGATCGCCGGCGACCGCGACGTGTTCAGCCTCGATGAAATGGTGGCCGCTTTCGACGTTGTCGACGTCAACGCCAACCCAGCGCGGTTCGACCAGAAAAAAGCAGACGCGATCAACGCCGAGCACATCCGGCTGCTTGACGTCGACGATTTCACCGGCAGGCTGCGCGACCACTTCAATACGCATGGGCAGCACACCGGGCTGGACGATGCACGGTTCGCGGTGGCCGCCGGCCTTGTGCAAACCCGCATCGTCGTGCTGGGTGATGCGTGGGACCTGTTGAAGTTTTTCAACGACGACGAATACACGATCGACCCCAAGGCCGCGGCCAAGGAACTGGGTACAGACGCCGGTCCGGTGCTCGACGCCGCGGCAGCAGCGCTGGATGGGCTGTCGGATTGGACGGTGGCCGACATCGAGGCCGCGCTCAAAGGCGCGTTGGTCGAGGGGCTCGGGCTCAAACCGCGCAAGGCTTTCGGTCCGATCCGGGTGGCCATCACCGGATCCTCAGTCAGCCCGCCATTGTTCGAATCAATGGAGTTGCTTGGCCGCGAGCGCAGTCAGCAGCGGCTGCGGGAAGCTCGCGACCAGGTCGGGCGCGGGTGAGAAGCGACCACATTGTTTGGTAGTCTGCACGTCGGCCCTTGGGCAGCTGGCAGCAGCGGCAGCATGACCATCACATTGTCTGCGGGAAGCCTTTGACCAGCTGTTTTAGGCAGCCAATGGGGTATGGTGTAATTGGCAACACAGCTGATTCTGGTTCAGCCATTCTAGGTTCGAGTCCTGGTACCCCAGCAGTGTTTTTGCAGGGTTTATGCAGGGTTTTTTTCAACGTCCTTCACCGCCTGAGCAATTAGGTGGGCGTATGCCGGTGAGCTATGCTGGCACCTCGGATCGGTTCTGGCCCCGTCGTCTAGCGGCCTAGGACGCCGCCCTCTCACGGCGGTAGCGTGGGTTCGAATCCCATCGGGGCTACAAGCGAAATTTACTGGCCGGTCCCCAGTACGGCCGGTGCCGTCGATCCACCCACCGGCATGGCCGGCAAGCCCAGTTTGCGGTGATCCCAAGAACGCGAGCGACGGGCCACGATGCGCACGCAGACTCGCTTGTTCATCATCTGCTCGACGAACGGCTTCATTTCGTCGCTGTAGGGACCGGTGTAGCGCTCGAATACGCTGACCCCGACCCGGTGCGAGACGTCGGGATCGTCGACAATCTCCGCGACGCCTTCGAAGGACACTCCACACAAGGTGTCATAGGTGTCGCCGCCCTCAATCAGGAAGCTCACCCGCGGGTCTCGAATGAGGTTGACCGCCTTCTGCGACTTGGCCTTGGTTTCCAGCCAGATTTCGCCGTCAACCACGGCGTACCACATCGCGGTCAAATGCGGCTGGCCGTCCGAGCCAATGGTGGCCAGCGTTCCGGTGCGGCTCTTGACGACAAAATCGGCGATCTCGTCGGAGGACATGACGATGCTCGCGCGCTGATTGGTTCCCATCGCGACAGTGTGTCAGGTTGCCACCGTGGGTCCGCTGGGCGGGCAATCAAAGCGGGGCTTTACAGTCGGCGGGTAAGGGCATCGGCTGCCGCCAGCAGATCAGCCGCCCAACGCGCGCCGGGGCGGCGGCCAATGCGGTCGATCGGACCCGACACCGAGATGGCGGCGATCACCGCGCCGCGGGCATCGCGTACCGGCGCCGACACACTCGCCACTCCGGACTCGCGCTCGCCGGCGCTTTGCGCCCAACCGCGACGCCGGACTTCGGCCAGCGCGCGATCGCTGAATTTTGCGGTGGGTAGTACTGCCTGCCGAGTGGCGTCGTCGCCGTATGCCAGTAGCACCTTGGCTCCGGAACCGGCCGTCATCGGCAAACGCGCTCCGACCGGAACGGTATCGCGAAGGCCCGCAGGCGGTTCCACGGCGGCGATGCAGATCCGCCAGCTGCCCTCACGGCGGTACAGTTGCACGCTTTCGCCGGTGATCTCACCCAGCCGCGGCAGCACCATCGCGCTTGCCGCCAGCAGTGGGTCGTTGACCTGAGCCGCCAGCTCACTGACCGCCGGGCCGAGCCGCCAACGCCCATCGCCGTCGCGTGCCAGCAGGCGATGGACCTCCAAGCCGGCGGCTAATCGGTGTGCGGTGGCTCTGGGTAGACCGGTGCGATCGCACAATTCGGCCAACCCGCACGGTGATTCCGCGATTGTGTGCAGCACCACTACGGCTTTGTCGAGGACGCCGATGCCGCTATCCTGTCTCACAGAGAGATACTAACGTCTCGCATAGTGAGATCATGTTATGACACCGCAATGGCGGGTCACAACCAAGGGAATCGGGATGACCGCGTGATGAAGACTTCAGCCGACACTGATGCCGGGCGCCCGCGCACGCTGGCGCAGAAGGTTTGGGACGACCATGTGGTGGCCCCCGGCGGGGACACCGAGCCCGACCTGATCTATATCGATCTGCACCTGGTCCATGAGGTCACCAGTCCGCAGGCGTTTGACGGTCTGCGTCTGGCCGGGCGTCCGGTGCGCCGACCCGAATTGACGTTGGCCACCGAAGACCACAATGTGCCGACGATCGACATCGACAAGCCGATCGCCGATCCCGTTTCCCGCAACCAGGTCGAGACGCTGCGGCGTAATTGCGCCGAATTCGGGATCCGGCTATACCCGATGGGCGATATCGATCAGGGCATCGTGCACGTTGTTGGCCCGCAGCTGGGTCTGACTCAGCCGGGAATGACGATCGTGTGCGGCGACAGCCACACCTCGACGCACGGCGCATTCGGCGCATTGGCAATGGGAATCGGCACTTCCGAGGTCGAGCATGTGCTGGCCACCCAGACACTTCCCCTGCGGCCGTTCAAGACGATGGCCGTCAACGTCGACGGCGAACTGCCGGTCGGCGTGACAGCCAAGGACATCATCCTGTCGGTGATCGCGAAGATCGGCACCGGCGGTGGCCAAGGCCATGTCATCGAATATCGCGGCAGCACCATCGAATCGCTTTCGATGGAAGCCCGGATGACGATCTGCAATATGAGCATCGAGGCCGGGGCCCGGGCGGGGATGGTGGCGCCCGATGCGACCACATACGAATTCTTGCGCGGACGCCCGCATGCCCCGACCGGCGCGCAGTGGGATGCGGCGGTGGCCTATTGGGATCAGCTGGCTACCGACGAAGGCGCCGAGTTTGACACCGAGGTTTATTTGGATACCGCTTCGTTGACGCCGTTTGTCACCTGGGGGACAAATCCCGGGCAGGGAGTGCCGTTGGGGGCGGCGGTGCCTGATCCCGAGCTGATGACCGACGACAACGAGCGCCAGGCCGCCGAGAAAGCGCTGGCGTACATGGACCTTCGACCCGGCATTCCGATGCGTGATATCGCGGTGGATGCCGTGTTTGTCGGATCGTGTACCAACGGCCGCATCGAGGATTTGCGCGTGGTGGCCGAGGTGTTGCGAGGCCGCAAAGTCGCCGACGGAGTGCGGATGCTGGTCGTGCCGGGTTCGATGCGGGTACGCGCGCAGGCCGAAAACGAAGGACTGGGCGAGATCTTCACTGCTGCCGGCGCCGAGTGGCGTCAGGCCGGCTGCTCGATGTGCCTTGGGATGAATCCAGACCAGCTGGCGCCGGGGGAGCGGTGCGCGGCAACGTCAAACCGCAATTTCGAAGGACGCCAGGGCAAGGGCGGCCGCACACACTTGGTGTCGCCTGCCGTTGCCGCCGCCACCGCGGTGCGCGGGAAACTCTCGGCCCCGGCCGACTTGAACTGAGAAGAGGGAGAACTCTAATGGAGGCTTTTCACACCCACACGGGTATCGGAGTGCCGCTGCGGCGGTCCAATGTCGACACCGATCAGATCATTCCGGCGGTCTATTTGAAGCGGGTGACCCGAACGGGTTTCGAAGATGGATTGTTCGCGGCGTGGCGGAACGATCCCTCTTTTGTGCTCAATCTTCCTCCGTTTGACAGGGGTTCAGTACTGGTTGCCGGTCCCGATTTCGGCACCGGGTCCTCTCGCGAGCATGCGGTGTGGGCGCTTATGGACTACGGATTCCGAGTAGTCATCTCGTCTCGGTTCGGCGACATTTTCCGGAGCAATGCGGGGAAGGCGGGCCTGCTGGCTGCCGAAGTTGCCCAAGACGATGTGGAACTGCTCTGGAAGCTCATCGAGGGCAGCCCCGGGTTGGAAATCACTGTCAATCTTCAAGATCGGAATGTGGCTGCAGGAACGGTGGTGGTGCCGTTCAAGATTGACGACTACACCGCCTGGCGTCTGATAGAATGTCTCGACGATATAGCCCTTACGCTGCGAAAACGGGACCAGATCGAGGTTTTCGAGACGGCTCGGACGGCTTGGAAGCCGCAGACATTGCCAACTTCCTGACGGCTCGATTGGCCCCGAATTTCGGGCGCCACAGCGGTGCATTTGACGGCTAGTCCTCTCTCCAGCCACCTATCAAGCGCGGCAACCGGATTCCTAAAAAGTTCGCCAGAACCGATTGAAATTGCGCGTGGCTCTTGGAAATCAGGCACCTGAGGGTTTACCGTGTCCTCTAGTCGGTCCAACGTGGGCCGCTAGCAGCGGAGGATATGCATGAACAAGGCAGAGCTCATTGATGTGCTCACAGTGAAATTGGGCTCAGATCGTCGGTCGGCAACCGCCGCCGTCGAGAATGTCGTCGACACTATTGTGCGGGCGGTGCACAAGGGCGACAGCGTGACCATTACCGGCTTCGGTGTCTTCGAACAGCGCCGTCGCGCGGCACGTGTAGCCCGTAACCCGCGCACCGGTGAGACGGTAAAGGTAAAGCCAACATCTGTGCCTGCGTTCCGGCCGGGCGCACAATTCAAAGCGGTTGTCTCTGGCGCGCAGCGCCTCCCAGCGGAAGGACCAGCAGTGAAGCGAGGTGTCGTCGCCGGCGGAGCCAAGAAGGTGGCCAAGAAGTCGCCGGCCAAGAAGGCCACCAAGGCCGTCAAGAAGGTTGCCAAGAAGGCCCCGGCCCGTAAGGCCGCTGCCAAGAAGGCTCCGGCCCGTAAGGCCGCGACCAAGCGGGCACCCGCAAAGAAAGCCGTGAAGAAGGCTACAAAGTCGGCGGCAAAGCGGGTCACCAAAGCCGTGAAGAAGGCTCCCGCGCGTAAGGCACCGGCCAGGAAGCGCGTCGCCAAGAAGGCTCCGGCCAAGAAGACCACGGCCCGTCGCGGCCGTAGGTAGGCGCTAACCACTCAACACGAAGATTCGCCGCGCGGCTGTCTCATTGAGACGCCCGCGGCGAATCTTCGTGCTAGGTCCCCACGTTGGTGGCCAATGCATTGCCGATGTGGTCGGCGGCAACCAGATGGCCGTCCGCCAGCGAAAGCACCCACGTGCTGCCCTTGCGGTTGCGGGA
>NZ_JBAPPI010000357.1:0-4420 GCF_049280035.1 Mycobacterium sp.
GCGCGACGGCGGCCGCCACCGCCTGGGCGGCGTTGCCCCGATTCACCGAGCCCGGCAGCGCCAACCGCATCGGCAGCGCCAGCCCGTCGGGCCCGTAGAGCATCTCGTCGTCGAACCACCACTGCGGGCTGGGCCGCTTGAAGTCAGCCCCGGTGGAATACCAGTGGCCCCGATCGCGAACGATCACCTCGCCGCTGCGCGGGCAGCTGACAGAGTCGGCCGACCAGCTGCCATCCGCGGCCACCCACACCACGTGGGCGCAGTCGTAGGCGGCCGAGGTCATCAGCACGTCATCGCAGTTGGCGATTACGACGGCCTGTGGGTGGCGGGCCAGGCCGGCCCGCAGCCTGCGTTCGATCACGTTGATCTCGCCGACCCGGTCTAGCTGGTCGCGGGACAAGTTGAGCATGACGATGACGGCCGGCTCGATGGCGTCGGCGACATGCGGCACGTGCATTTCGTCGACCTCGAGGACCGCCAACGTGGCGTCGCGGTCGGTGGCAAGCGCCGCCACCAGCCCGGCGTCCATATTGGCGCCCTCGGCGTTGGTGGCCACCGAGCGTCCCTCACCCAGGGCGCGCAGGGCGGCCGTGGTCATCCGGGTCGTCGTCGACTTGCCGTTGGTTCCGGTGACCACGACGCTGCGCCGGCCGGTGCCCAGCTGACGCAGAATCGAACGGTCCAGCGTCATGGCCACCAGGCCGCCGATCATCGCGCCCGCCCCTCGACCGGTCACCCGTGAGGCCCATCGCGCGCCGGCTCCGGCGGCGAGGGCCAGGCGTCCTCGGGCGGTGATCACCCGGGCAGTTTAAGGGCGATCGCAAGCCCGGTGCTTTTCCGAGCGCAGCGGGTCGGCCTCGTCGGGTTAAGGGCGATCGCAAGCTCGGTGCTTTTCCAAGGGTTAACTGCACGACACGGCGCGTAGCGACCCGGCGATGTCGGCTCGACGTGCCATCCTCCATTTATGCCCGACATTCTGGTGGCGAGCCCGACGACGACCTGGGGCCGTCCGGTCACCAAGCCCGGCGCGGGATGGGCCGTCATCGACGTCGAAACCTCCGGCTTCAGACCGGGCAGTGCCCGGGTCATCAGCCTCGCGGTGCTGGCCCTCGACGCCGGTGGTCAAGTCGAGCAATCCGTAGTCAGCCTGCTCAACCCGGGCGTCGATCCCGGCCCCACCCATGTGCACGGCCTGACCGCCGCGATGCTCGAGGACCAGCCGCAGTTCGCCGATATCGTCGGCGACGTGGTCGAGCTTCTGCGCGGCCGCACGCTGGTCGCGCACAACGTCGCGTTCGACTACGCCTTCCTCGCTGCGGAGGCCGAGGTGGCCGACGTCGAACTGCCGATCGACACCGTCATGTGCACGGTGGAACTGGCGCGGCGCCTGGAACTGGGTATCGACAACCTGCGGTTGGAGACACTGGCCGCGCATTGGGGGGTGACCCAGCGGCGACCGCACGATGCGTTCGACGACGCCGTCGTGCTGACGAGCGTGCTGGCTGCCGCGCTGGAGCGGGCCCGCGAGCGCGACGTCTGGTTACCCGTGCGTCCGGTCACCCGCCGTCGTTGGCCCAGCGGCCGGGTCACCCACGACGAGCTGCGACCGCTGAAGATGCTGGCGTCCCGGATGCCATGCCCCTACCTCAACCCGGGCCCGTACGTCCGTGGCAGGCCGCTGGTGCAGGGCATGCGGGTCGCGCTGGCGGCTGAGGTTCAACGGACTCACGAGGAGCTGGTCGAGCGGATCCTGCACGCCGGGTTGGCCTACGCCGATGCTGTCGACGGGGAAACTTCGCTGGTGATCTGCAACGAATCCCGTCCGGCACACGGCAAGGGTTATCTGGCTCGCGAGTTGGGCGTGCCGGTGGTTTCCGACGCGAAGTTCATGGATTGCGTTGGGACGGTGGCCAGTGGCACTGGCGTCGAGGAGTTCATCGACGCGGCGCGCGCGGGCGAGCAGTTCGCCTTGTTCTGATTGCCCGCCTCCTCCCCACGCCGCTTCGCGGCGCGCATCGTCGCCGCGCGGTTCTGATTGCCCGCCTCCTCCTCACGCCGCTTCGCGGCGCGCATCGTCGCCGCGCGGTTCTGATTGCCCGAGTCGCCGCCCAGCTCAGCGCGAATTCTCGCCGCGCGGTTCAATGAGTAGGCGATGAACGCGAAAACGACGATGGCAGAGCACAAACGCGGTTCGATCCGATGGTGGACATTTACGACGCTGGCAGCCGTCGCAGTGTTGACCGCGTCGTGCGGCGGCGGGTCACACGGCGGCGGCAATGCCGGCTCAACGGCAAAGGGCGGCAGTGTGCACGTTCCGGCGAATTTCTGTGGCTTGTTGAGCGGAGCCGACATCAGCCAGGTGATGGGCAGGGCGTTTCCAGCGGCCGAGGGAAGCCAGTCCTCAAGTGAGGCGCAATGCAATTCGGTGCCCGCGGCTGGCAACGACGTCAGCTTCAAGCTGTACTGGAACGACCTGTATTGCAAAGACGGCCAGCCCGCCAACGAGCAATGCCTCAACTCGCAGTCGAAGGGATTCGTCGCCAACAAGCAGACCGCCGGCCAGGTTCAAAACATCCCGGGACTTGGCGATCAGGCGTTCTGCTTCGTGGCTCCGCCCGCCACCGTCGACGTGCTCAAGGGCTGGATCTACCTCATCGTTGGCGCCGACAGCTGCGTGCAGGCCCAGACCTTGGCGGGAATGCTGCTGGCCAAGATCTTGGCCTGACGACTCACTTCCCGGCGGCCCGGTTCACCGCCGAGACCACAGCACGCAGCGACGCGGTGGTGATCGACGGCGCGATGCCGACGCCCCACACCGTCCGTCCGCCGACCGGATCCGATGGGTGCCGACCGGCTTCGCCCGGCTGCGCCGCGCTCGCGATCGACACCGACGCCTCCACGTACGCGGCGGCCTGCGCATCATCGCCGGCGCTCATCGCGTGCTCGGAGTAATCCAGTACGGCCACGTCGAACCCGACGGTGCCCAGCGCGTCGACGAAAGCGGCGAGCGGGCCGTTGCCGGAACCGCTGATTTCGGTCTCCACCCCATCGATCTTGACGGTCGCGGCGATCGTGGTCGCGCCGCCGTCCTCCTCGGATGCCTCGACCCGCTGCTTCATCCGCTCCAGCGGTCGCACCGGCACTAAGTACTCCTCGGCAAACGCATCCCACATCGCCTTGGGACTGACCTCGCCGCCTTCGCCCTCACTGATTTTCTGGATCACCTGCGAGAACTCGATCTGTAGCCGTCGCGGCAACGCCAGGCCGTGATCGGCCTTCATGATGTAGGCCACCCCGCCCTTGCCGGACTGCGAATTGACCCGGATCACCGCCTCGTAGGTGCGCCCGACATCACGCGGATCGATCGGCAGATACGGCACCTGCCAGAGCATGTCGTCGACATCGGAATCGGCGGCATCCGCGTCGAGCTTCATCTGATCCAAGCCCTTGTTGATGGCGTCTTGGTGGCTGCCGGAGAACGCCGTGTAGACCAGATCGCCGCCGTAGGGGTGACGTTCGGGGACCGGCAGCTGGTTGCAGTACTCCACAGTGCGGCGGATCTCGTCGATGTTCGAGAAGTCGATCTGCGGGTCGACACCGCGGGAGAACAAGTTCAGGCCCAGCGTCACCAGGCAGACGTTCCCAGTCCGCTCGCCATTGCCGAACAGGCAGCCCTCGATCCGGTCCGCACCCGCCTGGTAGCCCAATTCGGCTGCGGCGACCGCGGTTCCGCGGTCGTTGTGCGGGTGCAGGCTCAGGATGACGGATTGCCGGTTCGCCAAGTTGCGGCTCATCCACTCGATCGAGTCGGCGTAGACATTCGGCGTGGCCATCTCCACCGTGGCAGGCAAGTTGAAGATGATCGGGTTGTCCGGCGTCGGCGCGATGATCTCGCCGACGGCGTCGCAGACCTGCTTGGCGTATTCCAGCTCAGTGCCGGTGTAAGACTCCGGCGAATACTCGAACCGCCACTGTGTGCCCGGATACTTCGCGGCCTCCTCGACGCACTTGCGCGCACCGTCCGTCGCGATGGCCTGGACCGCGGCCCGGTCCGCGCGGAAAACCACGCGGCGCTGCAGGATCGACGTCGAGTTGTAGAAGTGCACGATGGCGCGGTGTACTCCCTCGCACGCCTGGAAGGTGCGTTCGATCAGCTCCGGACGGCACTGGGTGAGCACCTGGATGGTGACGTCGTCAGGCACCGCATCCTCGGTGATGATCTCGCGGACGAAGTCGAAGTCGGTCTGGCTGGCCGACGGGAACCCGACCTCGATCTCCTTGTAGCCCATGCGCACCAGCAGGTCGAACATGCGGCGCTTGCGGGCCGGGCTCATCGGGTCGATCAGCGCTTGGTTGCCGTCACGCAGGTCCACCGCACACCAGAGCGGCGCACGCGTGATCACTTTGTCGGGCCAGGTAC
>NZ_JBAPPI010000358.1:0-1739 GCF_049280035.1 Mycobacterium sp.
GGCACGTTCGGATCGGTGCGCACGGTGGCCAGCCCGCGCTGGCAGTTCACCGCGTCGCTGGTCCACACTTTCTGACCGTTGACCACCCAGCCGCCGTCGACCCGCCGGGCCTTGGTGGCCACCGCCGCCGCGTCCGATCCGGCGCCGGGCTCACTGAACAACTGGCACCACCGCAGCTCACCCTCGAGGCTCGGCCAGATCAATCGGTCTATCTGTTCGGCGCTTCCGTGCTGCAGCAGCGTCGGCACCACCCATTCGCCGAGTCCGAGGCTGGGTTTGTCCAAACCGTGCAGGGCGTTCTCGATGATCAACTGCTCGACGCTGTCCGCAGCCCGCCCGTACGGGGTCGGCCAGTGTGGTTGCAGATAGCCGCTGCGCGCCCAGAGCTTTTGGCGGTCATCGGCGTCAGCCGCCTCGAGTTCGGAGCGGAAGTCCAGTGCGGCCTGACGATATTGTTCCGCACTCTCGGGCAGGTCCACCGAGTTGCGTCGGCGCACGCCGTCGCCTTGCAGCGCGATCACCTTGTCCCGCAGTGCATCCTGATCACCGACGAAGGCCTGCAGGACGGTGGCCCGCCTGATGTAGAGGTGAGCGTCGTGCTCCCAGGTGTAGCCGATGCCGCCGTGCACCTGCACGTTCTGCAGCGCCACCCGCTGATAGGCGGTCAACGCGTGTCCGGCGGCCATCGTCGCGGCGAGCTCTGCCTCCGCGCCAACGGCGCGCGCAGCGTCCCAAGTCGCGGCGGTGGCGAGCTCGGTATCGACGAGCATGTTCGCGCAATGATGTTTGACTGCCTGAAACGAGCCGATGGGCCTGCCGAACTGCTCGCGGCTGGCGGCGTACGCCGTCGCCATCTCAGTGCAGGCGCCGAGCCCGCCAACCGCTTCGGCCGCGGCCAGCAGCCGAAGAATGCGCGTCGCTATCCCTGCGCCGTCGGGGAAGACCTCGGCGACCTGCACGGAGGCCACGCTGACCACGATCACCGGTGCAAGCAGCTGGTCCACCGAGTCGACGGTTCGGGTACTGACCCCGTCGCTGGCCTGCACCAGGACGAGGTCGTCGCCGACAGGAAGCAGGAACAGGTCGGCGGCCGCCTCGGCCAATGCCGGCACCGCGGCGGCCGAGACCATCGAATCACGAACGACAGCATCGCCGTTGGCGCCGATGCCCGCGACCACATCACCGGATACCAGCCGCGGCAACCACCACTGACGCTGCTCGTCGGTCCCCGCTTCGGCAATCACCGCGGACACCGCAACCGTCGGCAGAAACGGTCCACCCAGCGCGGCGCGGCCAAGCTGCTCCAACACGATCGTCAGTTCAGGCAGTCCGTAACCCTGTCCGTCGAGCCGTTCGTCGATGTGCAGGCCAAGCCACCCGGTGGAGACCATCTCTTTCCAGAGTCCGTCAGTCGACCACCACCGACCGCTCTTTTCGCGATCAAGCAGGACCCGCCTGGCACCCACGGTGCCCGCACGCCCGGCGACCATCGCGGCTGCCACTTCGGCGAGAGCGCGGTGATCTTCGGTTATCGCCAACGGCATTGGCAGCTCTCCGTTCTGTTCACCAGGAGGTGCCGAACCGCTCGCGGTAGGTCACCGACGTCGCCGGGCGGCGGCGCGGCGGCGAGAGCTTGCGTGCGGGCAGGCCCACGTAGACCGCGGCCATCGGGATCAGGTTCTGCGGCAGCTCCAGCAGTTCGCGCACGCGATCGACACCGAATGTGGTCAGACCGGTGG
>NZ_JBAPPI010000359.1:0-13630 GCF_049280035.1 Mycobacterium sp.
CACTCGGCCAGCGCATGCGCGGAGTCGGCGTCCCACAGCTCGAAGGCGACCTCGGCGCTGGTGGTTGCACAAAGAAGCCAGAGCCAACGACCGACGTTGTCGCTCGGGACATCGACAGCCAGAAACAGCTCGACCGTACGGGCGAGCGTGGGCGCGGCCGCTGCATATCCCTGGGTCCAGCGCAGCACCAACCCGTCGAGCAAAACGTCGACCGCGCGCGGTGGTCCACGACGCGGTGGCACGGCGCGGGCGGCCTCGGCCACCTCGGCCGGGCCGCCCGGACTTCCCAGACCGGCGGCCCAAATCGCGGCCGCGAGCGCTTCCAGGTGCGTGTCGCGTGCCAAGTCGGCGTCAAGCGGCTCAAGACGTCTGGCCGCGTCAAGGAGCAGTCGAGCGGCGTCGGCGCCGCGTCGCTGCATCATCGCGATCTGCCCGCGCAGACGCTGCAGCTCGATGGCCTGCTGCGGGTCAAGCGGGGCAGCCTCGACCGCGACCAGCAGGCCAAGTGCCGCGTCGAACGCGCCGGCGTCACGCTTCGTTTTGGCCGCGGCCAGCAGGCGCCGGGCACGGCGAGCAGGATCGGGTGTCAGCATCGCGGCGCGTTCGAGGAACGCCGCCGCGGCGGCCAACCCACCGCGGTCCTGTGCTCGGCCGGCTGAGCGTTCGAGTTCCTCGGCGACGTCCTCATCGGGTCCGGGCGCGGCCTGCGCGCGATGCCAGGCACGCCGGTCGGGATCGAGCTCCGGATCGGTGACCTCCGCCAGCGCGCGGTGCACGTCGTATCTGTCCTGAACAGGCGCCGAGCGATAGGCCACCGAACGCACCAACGGGTGACGAAACAGCACCCTGGCTCCGAGCTCCAGCAGGCCGGCCCGTGCCGCCGGCGTGGCCGCCTCGGCCCCAATCCCGAGCCGCTCGGCTGCCCGCCACACCAGTAGCGGTTCGCCGACCGGTTCGGCGGCTGCCACCAGCACCAGCCGCCGGGTCTCGGTGGGAAGACTCTCCAGCCGCCGCCGGAAGCTCTCCTCGATACTCTCCGAGAGTCGAACTGTGCCTGCGAAGAACCCGCCCGCCAGTTCCGCCGGCGTCAACCCGCGCGGCAGCTCCAACAACGCCAACGGGTTACCGCGCGTCTCGGCCACAATGCGGTCGCGCACCGCCGCGTCCAGTGGCCCGGGAAGCACCGAATCCAACAACGTGCGCGCATCGTCCTCGCCCAGTCCCTCGAGCACCAGCTCCGGCAGTCCCGCCAGGTCGTCGCTGGGCTGGCGCGCAGCCAACACCAAACCGACCGATTCGGCCTGCAGGCGCCGGGCCACGAACGCCAGGACTTGCACCGACGCGCGATCCAGCCACTGCTCGTCGTCCACCACGCAGATCAGCGGCTTCTGCTCAGCAGCCTCCGCGAGCAGGCCCAGCACCGCCAGCCCCACCAGGAACCGATCGGGCGCCGCACCGGAACTGATGCCCAACGCGGTCGCCAGCGCATCGCGTTGAGGAACCGGGAGCCGTTCCAGGTGAAGCAGCATCGGCGCGCACAGCTGATGCACGCCGGCGAACGCGAGCTCCATCTCGGACTGCACACCAGCCGCACGCGCCACCACACAGCCCGACGCGTGACCGGCCAGGTAATCCAACAGCGCCGTCTTGCCCACACCGACTTCGCCGCGCACCACCAGTACCCGGCTTTCACCCGCCCGGACAGCCTCGATCAGCCGGTCAAGCACCTGACATTCGCTTCGCCGGCCCTTCAGCTCCGCAACGCCTGCACGACGAGGGATAACTACGGCCATCTAATCGGCGTCGCTGTTGGCGCTGAACAAGATCGGCAAAACCGGCCGGGTCTGCGCGCTCATCAGGCCAGCATACTGAGCGGGCGGTGAAGCGCACGTCCACGGGCGAGCTGCATCGGGGGCCCTCGATCCAAATCTTGAGGCAGGCCACGCGAGCCGATGACGCCGTGCGGACGTGCTTTACAAACACCAACGTTTCATAGTCGAGGGGTGGACGAGCTCTTCCTATTCGAGCTCGTCAGTGGCGGGACTTGCGCTGTGGCCATCCCGCCTCGACTGGATTGCTGAGGTAACCGACCCCGTCCACTCCGACCGTGACGGTGTCCCCAGGGTGCAGGAACTCTTGCGGGTTCCGTCCCACACCGGTCCCGCCGGCGGTGCCGCTACTCATCAGGTCGCCCGGCTGCAGGGTGACGGTCTGCGTGAGGAACTCGAGAAGCGTTGGGATGGAATAGATCATGGTGTCGGTGGTGGTCCGCTGCTTGTACACACCGTTGACTCGGGTGCTGATCTCCAGCGGGTGAGAGTTGGGATCGGGCACTTCGTCCGCGGTCACGATGTGCGGTCCGAGGGGGCAGAAGGTGTCCGGGCATTTACACAGCGTGATCTGCAACGGTTCGCGGTCCATGACGTCGCGAGCGCTGACGTCGTTGATCATCGTGTAGCCGAAGATGTATTCGTGGGCACGCTCGGCCGGCACCCGATAAGCGGGCTTGCCGATGATGATGGACAGTTCGGCTTCCCAGTCGGTGTGCGTCTCGGGGGTGGGGATCCTGATGGTTTCGTCGGGACCGATCACCGCTGAGCGAAGTTTGGAAAAGAACACCGGCTCGGTGGGATGTAGCCCGGTTTCGGCGAGGTGGTCGGCGTAGTTGCCGCCGGCGAGCAGAAGCGTGGATGTCGGCGAGATCGGAGCCCTCATTCGCGTCGGGGAAACCAACTGGTGTGGGCTTTCACTTGCGTCGCGCAACCGATCCAGTTCCCGCGGTCCAGCTTTGATCAGTGCCGTCAGGTCGGTATGGCCGGTGGGCAGCACGCCGTCATCGAGGCGGACGCCGATTGCCGGACGGCCGGCGTCATCGGTGTAGGCGACGATCTTCATTCGGATCTCCTCACGGTGCGATCAACTGACAGCCGTTGGGCGGCGCACCGGCAGGGCCCAGAACGGGGTATGGGTAACGAGGGCAAGCGGTTACGCACCATAAAGTGTCTGCTGGCTGTCGTGAAGTCTTCGCGCGAGAAGTGGCGCCGCGTAGGTGTCAGTGATGACCTCGATGTAGGCGGCAGTGTCACCGCTGCCGGCGATCTTCATCGCGTGATCCAGTTCGGCGCAGGTGGTTACCCGGGCGGTGTACCAGTCCAGGCAGCCCAGTGCGCGGGGAATGTCTGCGTAGTTCCAGGAGGCGACATCGTTGTAGGAGATGTCCGGGTCCCGACAGAGCAGCCGTTCAATGAGGTATCCGTTGTTGTTGAGCACAAAGATGATTGGCTTGAGACCGCGGCGCCCGAACTGGGTGATCTCCTGAACGGTGAGCTGGTGGGATCCCTCACCGGTTACGAGCACCACACGGCCTTGCGGGTTTGCCACTGCGGCACCGAGGGAGGCGGGAGTTGCCCAACCGATGGATCCCCAGAGGGTCTGATTGTGAAACGTGGCGCCGCGCGGCAGATGCGCAAACGCCAAACCCATGGATGCGGTACCTGTTTCAGCGATGATGGTGTCGCCTGGCCGGAAGAACCTCTCCCAGCGCGGGTAGAGCGCATCAGCGCTGATCGGGTCATCGTCGTCTCCGACAATGTGACCCAGTGAGCCGGCGCGCAGTGAGGTGGTCATGCTTCGTTTGACCACCTGCCCGCGCAATTCGGACAGCATGTCCCGCATTTCGATGTTCGAGAACACTTGGGATCCCACTCGGGTGCAGTGGTGACCGATGTCGATGGTACGGGTGGGTTCGAGGCTGGCGGTGAAGGCGCCCGAGTTCAAGTCGCTCATCATCGTGCCTACGCATACGACCTGGTCGCAGGATTCGACAAAAGCCCGGACGCTTTCGTCCATCAGCTTGCCGTCGTACATGCCGATGTATGACGGATGCTGTTCGTCGAGGACCGATTTGTCGGCGAACATCGTCGCGAACGGGAGCCCCGCTGCGTCAACGAATTCCTGGAGGACATCCCGGACACCGACGCGGGCGGCCAGCATTCCGGGCAGGACGCAGGCGGTGCGTGCCGCGTTGAGCGCGTTGACGATTGCGTCGAGCGCGGCGGCGAGGCTGGTTGGGTCGGTCAAGGGTGGAGCGAGGGCGTGGGCACGGCCTATGACAGGTTGGGTCGCCAGGTCCGACGGAAAAGCCAGGTAAACCGGTCGCCGATGGTAGAAGGCAGCTGCGATCAACCGGTTCGTCTCGTACGCGACGTTCTGCGGTGTCAGGATGGCGCTCGCGCACACCACCGGCTCGGCCATATATCGGAACAGATCGAATTCGCCGTTGCCCAAAGTGTGATGGACCAGCGAGTGTGCCGACTGCACCGGCATGGTGGGCATCCCGGTGAGGTGGAAGACCGGAAGGTTCTCTGCGTAGGAGCCGCTGACAGCGTTGATCGCACTGAGTTCGCCAACCCCGTAGGTGGTGCTCAGTGCACCCACACCGTGCAGGCGCGCATAGCCGTCAGCCGCGTAGCCTGCGTTCAGTTCGTTGCAGCAGCCGATCCATTCGATACCGGGGTGGTTGACGATCGCATCTTGAACGCTGAACGCGAAGTCCCCAGGGACACCGAAGATCGCGTCGACTCCGATCTCTTTCAGACGACCCAGAACATGCTCAATCACATTCTCCGACATGCATTCTCCTCAATTGGTTTCGACCGGATTTTTTTCGGCAAGCACGTTCAGCAGTGCCACATAGATCGCGTAGCCAAGGCTGGTCATGATTGACGGTCTGGCGGCTTAGCGGGGCTCGCCGGGGGCGAGGAATACCTTGCCGTTGTGTGCCACCGATTCGGCTTCGGTGACGGCGGCGCGAATGTCGTCCAGGCCGAATTGCTTGCCCGGTGAGGTGTTGAGGATACCGGCGCGGATCAGCTCGGCGATCTCGTCGATCAGCTGCGGGATGGCGGGGCGGTCGGGTGTGAAGAAGCCGGACTCGTTGAGGCGCGGCAGCCAGTAGCCCAGCCAGTACACCTCTAGGGTGCGCCGGCCTGACAGGGTCAGTCGCGGGTCGTCGCCCACGCTGATCCCTTGACCTGTCAGCGATCCGTAGACCAGCATGTGGCCGTCCTCGGACAACGATCGGAAGATCTCGGTGCCGGTCTGGCCGGCGACCGGGTCGATCGCGAAGCCGACACCCCGCGGGCCCACGATTTTGTGGACCTGTTCGTCGATGGGCGCGTCACCTGACACGATCACTTCGTCGGCGCCGAGGTCCTTGAGTTCTTGCGCCGCTTCGCGACGCCGCACCACGTTGATCGTGCGGATGCCGTCGTGTTTGGCGAGCCGGATGATCATGCGACCCAGTTCGCCGCTGGCCGCGGACTGCAGCAGCCATTCCCCGCGGGGCACGGCCAGCACGTGGCGCACCATGAGGATCGCCGACGCCGGGTTGATCATGAACGACGCGACCTGCTCATCGGCGATGTCGTCGGGAACCGGCCAGGCTTTCTCGGCCGGCACCACCGCGTACTGCGACCAATTTCCGCCGTCGGAGTTTCGGGCGAGGACCCGCTGGCCTATGGAAAGCCCCTCGACGTCGGGGCCTATTGCGTCGATGACGGCGACTCCCTCGAATCCGGCGCCGGATGGGAAATGCGGTGTCACACCGGAGTAGTGGCCCCGGACGTAGAGCAGATCGGATGGGTTGATGGGGCTGAACCGGATCTTCACCCGAACTTGGCCGGCACCGGGTTGCGGGACGGGCTGCTCGGTGACGGCCAGAACGTCCTTCGGTTCTCCGTAGTGATCGAAGCGAATAGCCTTCATTTTCTTAGCCTTTCGGTGGAGGGTTAGGTAATGGCCGCTGAGGCTTGCCGGGCCAGGCTAGTGAGGAAGTTGTCGAGGATCTTGGTCACCGCGGCGGGTTGTTCGACGTGGGGCCAGTGGCCGGCGCCGGATACGTGGACTGCGGGCGTCGGTGAATCGGGGTGCCACGACATCGCGGATCAGTTCGGCGGAGGAGAAGGTGTCCTCACTGTCGATCAACAGCACCGGCGGGCTGACGGCGGAGGGTTGGTCTCCGAGCGGGTGCCCCGCCGTCCATGCATCGAGCTCCTGGGCGGCGACCACCGTCGGTGTGGAAAGTGTTGCGCCGACTAGCGTCCGCACAACCCGCACTGAATCGTTGACCAGTAGTGCACGCCGATTCGCCGCTGCCGAGGCCACAGTGCGATCGTGCGCTGCGTGACCGAAGCGGGCTGCCTGCTCGGGGGTTAGCCGGTAACCCGCCAGCGGAACCGGGGTGATCAGCGCCAGCCCGACCGCGATGTTTGGCCGTGCCGCTGCGACAAGTTCGGCAACCTGTGCACCCATGCTTTGGCCCACGACGACCATTGGGCTCTGCGCGGTGGGATTGATGTCGTGGAGCACCTCGACGACCTGGTCGCGGTAGCCCTCCAGGATCGCGCCGCGGCGAGGCGGGCCCGCGTCGTCGACGTGGCGTAAGTTGACGGCCCGCGCGCACCATCCGGGGGTGGGCAGCCGGTCGATCACCTCGTCCCACAGCGCGGCGGTGTCCTGATATCCGGGGATGAACACGACTGTCCCCGTGCCGTCGCCGTCGCGGCAGTGCTTCATCGCCCGCCCCCGTTGTCGGTTCCGGGCCATGCGTGGGACAGCACATCGGCACGCGTAGGTCGGTGTTGAATACCGGCGACCCGCCAGCCGGATTCCGTGCGTATCACCTCGAAATGCACTGCCAGACGCTCGATTTCAGTATTATCGGCGCGTCGCCGCGACCAGATCACCTCGATCGCCGCTCCGTTGCGGTGGTAGGCCCGTACCGCCCGGTCGACCACGTCGGTGTAGGCGTAGCCGCTGGCCCTCAACCTGGTGTGCGTCGTGTTGAGCAGCCCGGTGACGCTGTCGGCGTCCAGCGCCCACTGGCCACCATCGGGGTGGTATTTGTAAAGCGGTACGCCCCAGTAGTTCAGAATGAACTCAGGTCCCTTGTCGATGGCCCGGTCGCCGACGCCGACCCAGGTGGGCAGGTAGTCGTCGAAGAACCATTTGGCGACTTCGGCGGTCACGGTTTCCATTTCCTTGTCTGACATGGCTTTTCCCTGCCTCACGACAGGAGTCCCAGCGCCCCGTACCACAGCGGACCGGGGTTGAGGCGGTCCGGGTACAGGGCCAGCATCCGGTCGAAAAACTCCCGCGCCGTGGGCTTTTCGTCCAGCAGCCGCTGCGCATCCACAAGGTATTGGCGGGTCTGGTCGAGGATGGCCGGATCGTCGGGCAGGTCTTTGTTCTTGTGACCGGCGACCACCGCGCGGGGCCGCAACGCGGCGACCTTTTCGATCGCCTTGAGCCAGGCCTCAATTCCACCCCCGGCGCTTTCCAGCAGGTATTGGTGCACGCCGTTGTAGGCGACGTCGCCGGCCACGACCAGCCCGATGGACGGCACGTGCAGCACGGTGGTGTCGTCGGTGTCTGTGTGGCCGGTCTCGATCGCCACCAGGCGGTGGCCCTCCAGCTCGAACCCGTCGTCGGGGATTGGTTGGTAGACCACTGGACTGTCGGGGATGAGGCCGGGAAAATCGATGTCCCAGCGCTCGGCCCGGCCTCGGGTCGCTTGTTGGTGCATCATCGCGATCGTGCCGTCGGTGGCATACGCAATGGGACCCGGGAAGCGCCGCAGCAGCAGGTCGGTGCCGAACCAGTGATCGCCGTGCCCGTGGGTGGCGTAGATGTAGGCCAGCCGCTTGCCGAAGCTTTCGACCCAGTCACCGACCCGCGCCACCTGCTCGCGGGTGAACGGTGGGTCGACGAGGACGGCGTCGTGTTCGCCCAAGATCAACGTGGAGGCCAGCGGCGAGGACACGATCGGACTGCCGTCGGGCAGTCGCCGGGGCCGGTTACGTGGCACGCCGTCGTTCACCAACACCTCGTATCGCAGCTCAGTCATGACCCGTATTCCTCTCCGCGGCAGGACTATTGGGGCTCAACTAAGTGAGGTGTTCGGTGAACCAGGCACACGCGGCGCCGCTGGAGTCGTCGAACCCTTTCAGATAGGGATCGAAGTGGCCCCCCGCGATGGTGACGAGTTTCTTGGGGTGCAGGGCCCGCTCGTAGGCATCCAGCGCCACGTCGGCGAGCGTGATCGCGTCGGCCAGTCCCACGATCATCATCAGCGGCGTCGGCGACACCCGCGAAAGCCACATTCCCGGCTCATACATGCGCCCGGCCCGGGTGGAGCGCACCGTGACGACGTTGTCCCAGACGCCGTCGGGCACCGGCTGGTGATAAAACGCGATCGCGTCTTGCGAACGGTAGGACGCCGGCACATCCGGATCCGCGCTGACAACGGCCTGGGTGACCGGCGGTTCACCGCGGAATTGGCGCCGATCATCGGCGATGAAGCTGGCCTCCAAAGCAGCCACCTGATCCGGCGGCACCCGGCGCAGGCTCTGCTGATAGCCGCTGATCGTGGGCACCTGGGCGACCACCGCGCGCAGCCGCCGGTCGGTGGCGCCCAGCACGATCGCATGTCCACCGGCGTAACTGGTGCCCCACAACCCGATCCGGTGTGGGTCCACCTCGGGCCGGCTCTCCAGATAGGAGATCGCCCGGCGCCAATCGGCGATCTGGCGCCACGGGTCCACGTCATAGCGCGGCTCACCGTCGCTGGCCCCGAAACCGCGATGGTCGTGCACCAACACCACGAACCCGGCCTCGGCAAACACCCGGGCGAACCGCTCCAGCCCGTGCTCACGCACCCCCGCATAACCGTGCGCGATGGTGATGCCCGGATGGGCACCGGCAGCGTCCGGCACAAACAACCAGCCGCGCAGCGTCACGTCGCCCTCGACGGTGAACCCGACATCGTGTCGCTGCACCATCACGCCTCCTCCGGACGAACACGCGGAACGCTCAGAGCGCCAACCCAAAGTCGCTGGGCGCCCGGCGGAAACGTCAGGGCGCCACACCGAAGGGCGCCAGCGGGTCGGGATCGGGGGCGGCCCTCGCGATGATCGTCAACCCGCCTGTAAGACATGGAGTTTGGCTTTTCCGTTTCGGCCGGATCCTGCTCTGGCACTTCCGGTCGTGCGCACGAGGCATCTTGTTCGAGCCCGCAATAGACGCTGGTCGTGCCCAGTGCGCGGATACATTTCGGCCGAGAACCGCGGCGCGGGTTCAGCGGCCGGTGGTGGATAGCCCACGTCGGCGTCTGCCCGAACACCACCGTCAGTGTGTGATGAATTTCGATACATTCGCCCGTAGCACACTTCCTACCTCGAGTGACATTGGTTGATCCGGGGCGATCGAGACGAGAACCGGAACGACTGCTGTCGAGTGTTATCGGATTGGCCCGCGCTGGTATCGGCCGGTGGACAGTGCAAGTGGACAGTCGTGGCCTGGCGGCGCGGCACTGGTGGCCGCTGCGCCAGGTGGCTTTTGGGGTCTCGGTCTGATGAATATGGTGGCGCCGCCGGCGAGATATTCTTCGGCTGTCGCGTCCAGTTGAATATCCCGCATTCCGGACTTGCTTCCGCGGAGCGATGTTGCGCAGTCCAGGCCTGGTGGTCCTGCCCATGCAGCAGACCCGCCGTTCGTAATAACGCAACGTCTGCACATTCACACCGGCAGCATCAGCTACCTCGCCGCCACGGAGCCCGGTCTCGCTCATGGCGCAAGCCGTTGGGCCCGCGTCGTCAACGCGTTCACCTTCGACCTGACCACTCGCCTGCGCTACGAATTCTGTTGCCGCGCGGGCCCGTCGATCAGCGACTGGCCAGGTGGGCTGGCCACTGGCCGATGCGACCTTCGCCCGTCGCAGCCGAAATTTGGGGGAAGGTGTTCGGCGAGCCACAGCGCGTTCTGATCGGCGGTCAAAGGGTTGGCGTCTCGATGAGGCGGCGATCGGGAGAGTAAAGGGACTGGACAATGACAACAGGCGAAACATTCGCGGAGGTTTCGAACCAGACGGTCAGCGCCGCCAACGGCGTTGAGTATGTCTATCGGGATGCAGGCCAGGGTGGCGTTCCCCTGGTCCTTCTCCAGCACTTCCGTGGGAACCTCGACAACTGGGATCCGGCGCTGATCGACGAGCTGGCATTGTCTCGCCGTGTTGTGACGTTCGACAACGTTGGCGTCGGCGGCACCACCGGGAACACGCCCCACCGGTTCGAGCAGATGGCGCACGACGCCATCGCTTTTCTGAGCGCGATGGAGTTCGACCAGGTCGACATCCTGGGTTTCTCCATCGGCAGCTTCGTCGCCCAGGAAATCGCGCTGTTAAGGCCGGCACTGCTCCGGAAGCTCATCTTGGCGTCTTCGGCGCCCCAGGGCGCCGCCGGGATGCACGGCTGGGCTCCCGACGTTATCGACGCGGTCGGCGGGCGACAGTCAAACCCCGAGGGGGTGCTTGATGTGTTCTACGCCCCGTCTGCCTCGAGCCGGCAGGCTGGGCAGCAAGCCCTCAAGCGCATGTTCTCCCGAACACAGGGCCGCGACCGGCCCACCACGTGGGAAACCCGACAAGCTCAGTACGACGCCGTTTGTGCATGGGGCATACCGAATCACAGTGCGCTGCAGCGAGTAAGCGCGATCGACTTGCCGGTGTTCGTGGCGAACGGTGACAGCGACCCCATGATTCTTCCCCATTACACGTATCTTCTCGCAGGCTTGATTCCACAAGCTCGGGTGAAGATTTACCCGGACTCGGCGCATGGCTTTCTGTTTCAGCACCACTTCGAGTTTGCTGACGACGTCCAGGCTTTCTTAGACGCATGAGGGTGACGGCCAGCGCGTAGTGGGGCTTCCGGTCGACTGCGGATTCTAGGTGATCAGCGCCGCCCCCTAGGAGTGCCAGCAGCACATCGAAATGAGCAGTGGATATGAATACGAGTCCCGACGAATTAGTCGTGCATGGACCCCATTTCGTCGAGCGCGTTCGTCGCAATCAGCAGCGGCTGGGTTCGGAGCTCAAGGCGCAGTACGACTTCATTGTCTGCGGCTCGGGCTCCTCGGGCTCGGTGGTGGGGCGTCGTCTCGCCGAACACGCTGACGTCAGCGTGCTGCTGCTGGAGGCCGGCGGACAGGATGAGGCCGAGCATCCAATGTCGAGTGCGGAGAATGCGGCCAAATTCACGCTGCCTGAGTTCGGCTGGACCTTGCTCGGCGGCCTGGAGCGGCCGAAAAGTCGCGGCCATATCCGTCTGACCGGCCCCGATCCGACCGACCCCGTTCAGATCGAGGCCAACATGTTGTCTCACCCCGATGACCTGAAGGCCGCGATGGCCGGCGTGCAGTTGTGCAGGGAGATCGGCAACTCAGCAGCGCTTAGTCCCTTCGTCAAGCGCGAAGTCGTGCCGGGCAATCTCAAAGGTGCCGAACTCGAGCGCTTCGTCCGCGACGCCGTCATGACCTACTGGCACCAAACCGGTACCACCAAGATGGGCCAAGACGCCATGTCGGTGGTCGACGGCACCCTGAAAGTCTATGGAACCGAACACCTTCGCATCGCCGACGGCTCAATCATGCCCCGCGTGACAACCGGAAATACCATGGCCTCCTGCGTCAGCATCGGCGAACGCGCCGCGGAAATCCTCCAGGCCGAGCACACGCTCTGAAATCACCCAAACAAGGAATACTTCTGCGTGCTCAACCCCCCGCGGGCGTCTCTGCAGGTGACCTTTCGTGGCCGGGCAGGTACCGCACGCACAGAGGCAACAAGTGCTACTAGGTAGTACGTTGGTAGCATAGCGGTATGAAGCTAAGTGTCAGCCTGTCGGACGAAGACGTTGCACTGCTTGACGCCTATGTGAAGCGAGCCGGCCTGACGTCACGATCCGCCGGTCTCCAGCGCGCCATTCGCATGCTTCGCTATCCCGCCCTCGAAGAGGACTACAGCAACGCGTGGGACGAATGGTCGGCGACGGGGGAAGATTCAGCATGGGAGATGGTGACGGCCGACGGGCTCGGCGATGCTGCGCGGTGAGATCTGGTGGGTGGACCTCGATCCTGTCCGTGGCAGCGAGGCGAACAAGCGCCGCCCTGCGGTGATCGTCAGCAATGATCGAGCCAATGCGACGGCTGCGCGCCTAAAACGTGGCGTGATCACCGTGGTCCCAGTGACAAGCAATGTCAGCAAGATCTACCCCTTCCAAGTGCCGTTGTCGTCCGAGACGAGCGGTCTCACAGTCGATTCGAAAGCGCAGGCAGAGCAGATACGTTCCGTTGCTGCCGAGCGGCTGGAGCGGCGTATCGGCAGGCTTTCGGCAGAAGAGATAACGCAGCTCGATGAGGCGCTGCGACTTCACCTCGAGCTCTAGGCCAGCCGAATTGTGTAGCCTGCGCCGCTGTGGCGCGTGAGGTGGACCAGGACGAGAGGATGGAGCTGAATGCATGAATCGCGGTTGACGAGTCAGAAATCTTTGGCGAGAGCTGCCAGCTTCTCTCGCGCTGCTCGCATACTGGCTTCGGCGTTATCGCCCCATGTGTTCTCAACCGCCAGTGCTCGCACCTCTTGCACCCCGATGAAATCGAGCCAGAACTCGACATAGCCTGATTGGTGGTCGAACCGGGAAGGCGGGGTTGGCAGGTCCTCTCGGTACTCCTGGCCTCTGGTGTAGATGACCATCGCCGTTGGTGTTTGCAGAAGTGGACCGAACCGCTCGCCGTCGTAGGTGAACAGCATGTTGCGTTGCGACACCAGGTCGATCAGCTGCTTGAGCTTGTAGGGATAAGCGAAGTTCCACAGATCTTGGACGCCCACTGGACTTTCGGGATCGATACGTAGCGGCACTGGAGCGCGGCTACGCCCGCTGGTCGTACGTCATCGTCCACACGGCTTTGTCGCCAGGGTGATATTCGTTGCCCGCCCATGGATCTCCGCAGATGTGCAGGTGCGCATAAGGCGTTCCGGCGAACATGATCATCGTGCCCGCGTCGCGCATGACCGTTGATAGTCCGCTCGCTTCGGCGTCGAACGGCCAAATCAGCATCCAGTGTGGGCCGATGGGGATCGGCGGGCTCGTCCTGTCGAATGGATCGGTGTAGCTGTGCTGGGTCGCCCCGTTGAGCATGTAGATCAGTCCAGGCGCAGTGTTGGTCGGCTTCGGTTTCCGCCTCACCACCAGGTCCGTGAACCACTGCATGCCCATTGGATCGGCGCACATGTCAGCCTGCCCAATCTCCACGCCTGGCATGCACACCCACTCGTTGGTGCCCGGGCGCAGGACGGTCATGTTGCCCCGCTCGTCCATATCCGCGACGGTGGCGCCATCGCGGATGGTTGCCGGCCCCGAAAGAAGTGCTCGCGCCACCCTGGCCTCGACGTTCGGATCATCCATGGTCGCACCCCTTGATTTGATGGTCGGCATTATCCTGCGATGCCCTACAACCAGGGCGATCGAGATTAGAACCGGAATGACTATCATCGAGCGTTGTTCGCTGAGCCCTCGCTCGCATCCGCTTATGGACAGTGCGAGTGGTTAGTCGTGGCCGGCGATCGCGATGCAGTGCGGGTGGTCAGTCCTGGCCTATGCGAACCACCCGGACATCGACTGGCGCCGCGGCGGCTAGTGCGGCGCGATGCTGCCCGGGTCGCTCGGTAGGACGCGGTCAAGTTGGCTGCGCGAGGTGATGTCGAGCTTGCTGAAGACCTTGCTCAGGTGGTACTTGACGG
>NZ_JBAPPI010000360.1:0-3572 GCF_049280035.1 Mycobacterium sp.
AAATCACGCCGAAGTCGTCGCGTAGCGCCAGTTGGCGAGCGACATCTTTACCCAGTCCGCTGTTGGCTCCGGTGATTAGCACGGATTTGGTGGCGGGCTGACTCATGAATATCTCCTCGTGGGTGGCATGCGTGCAACACTGACGTGCGGCAGGCCACCCATCCTGAATGACGCCGACGACATCCGGTCGGATGCGCAGAAACATTCAACCGACTGTACCCTTCAGTACAGTCTGAGCCGTCTGACGCAGCGTCACGACTCCCGCAGTCGCTTGCTGATGTAGAGCGGATTCCGGGTACCGATTTAGTCCTGCGTCGGGCGCCGGCGTCTGGCCGTGCTCGCCGAGCTGCTGTGGCCAATTCGCGCCGCCCCTTTTTGCGCGGACGTCTTCGGCGTCTGCCGACGGGCCGGTGTCGGGGTTTTGTCGACCCCGGTCCGCGTCGCGCGGCGTCGGCCAGATGGTGTGGCCCGCCAGTGCCGTAGCTGCTCGATGGCGCCCTCGAGAGTGTCACGTAGCGGGGCGATGTCTCCGCGGACTCGCGCCAATAGCATGCCGCCTTGCAGCGCTGCGATCACAGTGCTCGCCAGTCGGTTCGGATCGGCGTCAGCGACCAGCTCCCCCCGATCCTGAATCGTCTGCAATCCCCGCGCCAGCGGGGCTTCCCAGCGGCGGAAAGCGTTATCGAGAAGCGGGCGGAAAGTTGGGTCATTTTTTAGCTCCGCGGCCATGGTGCCCAGGGGACAGGCAAATGGGCCACCGGGAGCCGAATGTGCCGTCAGGATCTCCGAGACCCAAGCGTCGATGCCGTCCCAGGACTCGATGTGCGCCAGAGTGGGCTGGCGCGCAAGCACCAACTCCAGCTGCCGCTCAATCACCGCGGCCACCAAGTCCGCTTTGCTGTCGAAGTAGTGATATAGCTGCGATTTACCCGAGCCTGCCGCTGCTAGTACGTCGTCCAGGCTGGTCATGCTGACACCCTTTTGGTACATCAAAGTGGCGGCGGCATCGATGATCGAGGCGCGTGCGCGGCGGCCCCGCTCGGTGACCGGCAGTGCCCGTCCCTCCGGCGATGTCGACGCAGACATCGACTTAGTTTACAGGCACGATGGGCCCCAGCCGGGCATTAGCTGTGTGCTGCCGCAGCCTCCGACCAGCGGCTGAGTGCAATCGCGGCCGCCCTCGGCCGCTGGATCTCGGAGTCGCAGTTTGCATATGCGGCTGATGGCTGGTCGTGTGCACGCTACGACACCTGCGGCCAAGGTCGACACCTGCGCGGATGCGGCTGACCCCGCAGCACTGCGATCACTCGGGCATGGATCTCGACGATGCTGATGATCAAAAGTTCGGCCGAGCCGGCGATGCTGTCGAGCGTCGCAACATTGACCCGTGACCAAGGAAACCATTGACCGACATAGTGTTTGGTTTCCCAGCGCAACAGCTCATGACCGCTGTTCACTGATGGGAGATCGATTTCGGCGATCACGATCCCGCCGGGCGCGAGCAACTCCGCCGCTCGGCGTAGCGTGCGCACGGGATTACCGCCGATACCGATGTTGCCGTCGGTGAGCAGGATTCGATCCCAACAGCCGGCAGCGGGCAGCGGACCGAAGAGGTCGGCGTGGATCGCGGCTCCGCCGCGCTGGCGGGTCAGCTCCACCGCCGCACGGCAGTTGTCGACGCCCAGCGCTGCCGAGCCGCGCTGCTGCAGCGACGCGGTAAAACGCCCCGGTCCGCATCCCAAGTCCAGGGTGGCCCGCCCTGAACATAACCGCAGCACATGGTCGTCTGCGAAACGGTCGCGATGGGTAGCGCCCGGTCCCCCGATCCACCGCGACATCGGAAGTTCACGCACGTGGCCGCGATCATTACGCGCCCAGCACCGGGCGCCCTCGAGAGCTGCCCGATAGATCAGCTCCAGCGTCACCTCAACACACCCGCAACCTCATGGCCGACCGACATCAGATCGGCGGTCTCAGCTCATCGGCGCTGCGTGCGATCAGCCCCACTTCAGGTGCGGCGGCTCAGTCGGTTTCAGAGTGCACGCCGGCTAGCGCGGCGATGATGTCGGTCACCTCGGTGCGGTTGGTGTAGTCGGGATGCACTTCCACAAACCGGACGGTGCGATCGGGGTCGACGATTAGCACGGTCGGCATCGGCAACTCCGTGGAACCCTCTTCGTTGACCTGGGCGAGGTCAAGTCCCAGCTTGCGTTGCGCTCCGAGCACTTCTTCGGCCTGCTCGAAGGCGATCCCGATGCGGCGGGCCAACCGACTGCCTGAATCGGACAGCACCTCAAAACTCAGAGCCGCATTCTCGGCGGTGGACAGTGACTGGTCGGGGCTCTGGGGGCTGATAGCGGCCAGGGTGGCGACCCACGCGCCCAGCTGCGGCAACAGCTCACGCTGGTAGGTACGCAGCGCCAGGTTGCAATATGGGCACCAGCCGCCGCGATAAAACACGAGCACCGCCGGACCGGTGGCCACCAGGTCGTCCAGGCTCACGCGCTCCGCCACCGCGTTGCGCAGCGTGAACGACGGCAGGGTGTCCCCGACTTTCACAGTGCCGGCCGGAACTCCGCGCGCACGAAGCTGTTGGGAGTTGCGACTGAACACCTCGACCACATCTGCCGGCAGCTGCACCGCTGAGGCCGCCTGTAGCTGCGCTGATTGTTCGCGGATGGTTAACGACATCGGGCCTCCTTGAACTGTGCGTCGCAGGTCGACTCCGTTGACTGTACCAAACAGTACATAATCGAAGGCAGCCGGTGGTATCCGCATGTTGTCAATATCGCGCTGGCGCTCCGATTCGCGTAACGCGCGCCGTGGGCAATCCGGGCTCGGCCAGTCAGCCAGAGCTCCGAATGTACTTGACAGTACATCAGAGATTCCGGGAGCCTAGACGGCGTCGGCACACCACAGAGCGGAGCAGAGTTTGCAAATCTTACGTACTCCCGACGACCGGTTCGGCGGGCTGGCAGGCTATTCGTTCGAACCTCACTACGTCGACGTTGACGCGGGCGGCACAACGCTTCGCGTGCACTACATCGACGAAGGCCCGGCAAGGGCTCCCGTGATACTGCTCCTCCACGGTGAACCGTCCTGGTCCTACCTATATCGGCATATGGTTCCGATCCTCACCGCCTCGGGCCTGAGGGCGGTGGCCATGGACCTGGTGGGATTTGGCCGTAGCGACAAGCCCGCCGATCGTACCGATTACACCTACCAGGCCCACGTCGACTGGACGCACGGGGCGATCGACGCCATCGGACTTCGCGACATCAGCCTGGTTTGCCAGGACTGGGGTGGCCTGATCGGACTCCGCCTGGTCGCCGAAGATCCGAAGCGCTTTGCTCGGGTGGTAGCGGCCAACACTTTCCTGCCAACCGGCGACGTTCATCCCGGCGAAGCCTTTCTGGCCTGGCAGCGCTACAGCCAGGAGGCGCCACAACTCAAGGTGGGAGAAATCGTCAACGGCGGCTGCCGCACAACGCTGTCCAGCGACGTCATCGAAGCCTACGACGCGCCATTTCCCGACGACAGCTTCAAAGCCGGCGCTCGGCAGTTCCCGATGC
>NZ_JBAPPI010000361.1:0-4901 GCF_049280035.1 Mycobacterium sp.
GCATGCGCCGACCTCGGATTTGATGTCTTCCCAGGTGATCGGGGTGCCGTCGCTCCACACCGCTTTCGGGTTGATCGTGAGCGTGACGACCTGCGGGCTGGCGCTGGTCAACTCGGCAGCGGTGAAGTAATCGGTGTTGAGTTTCAGCGACCCGTCCGCCTGGGTGATGAACGCCCCCGGCAGCGTCGGCGTGACAATCGAAGCGACGTCGGCCGTGTTGCCGTCGATGTTCAATACATTGAAGTTCGACGGAAACGAGCTGACCGCAAGCCGCAGGTCGCCGCCGTCGCGCAGCGTCGCCGGGTCGCGGGGATTGATGTCGCTAGAGGTGCCGACCCGCACAGCTTGCCGGCCCACGACGTCCTTGTAGCCCCCCGAGCAGCCCGTGACGATCACACAAATCATCACAGTTGCCAGCAGTGCAAGCCTGCGAATCATCGAGACGATGCTAACCACCGCCAACATCCGGGTGCGCCCGCGGGACTGCGGCCAACAGTCGCCGGGTGTACTCGTGCTGCGGGTTGGTGAACACCTGCTCGCCATCGCCCTGCTCCACAATCTCGCCCCGATACATCACCGCCACTCGGTGGGCCAGGTGTTTGACCACCGAAAGGTCATGCGACACAAACAGATAGGACAACCCGAATCGCTGCTGCAGGTCAAGCAGCAGGTTGATGATCCCGGCCTGAATCGACACGTCGAGCGCCGACACCGGCTCGTCGAGCGCAAGGATCTTCGGTTGCAGTGCCAACGCCCGTGCGATACCAATTCGCTGTTTCTGCCCACCGGAAAACTCGGCTGGATAGCGGCTGGCGTCGGCGTGGTTCAGCCCGACGATTCCCAGCAGCTCAGCGACCCGCTCCTCGCAGCGGCGTCTGTCAAACCCGTTGGTGACCAACGGCTCAGCGATGACGTCGAACACCGGGAGCCGTGGATCCAGCGACGCGACCGGATCCTGAAACACCACCTGCAGTTCGGTCCGCAGCTTACGACGGGCGGCTGGGTCGAGGCCTGCGACGTCTTTGCCAAGAATCTCGATGGCACCGGCCTGGGGTGCGGCGAGTTCGAGAATCTGGCTCAACGTGGTCGATTTGCCGGAACCGGATTCGCCGACGATGCCCAGAGTGCGGCCCTGCTCCAAGGTGAAGCTGACGCGAGAGACCGCACGCACCTCCCCGACCCGTCTGCGAAAAACGACTCCTTTAGTCAGCGGGTAGGTCTTGGCGAGGTCGGTGACTTGCAGGACCACCGGCCGATCGGCGACGGCGTTCTCGCCCGCAACCGGCTGCGTTGTTACGTGATAGATGTCCGCCGCGCTGCGCCCCGCGACGTCGCCGGTGCGGATGCAGGCAGCCTGGTGACCGTCCCGAATCGGGACGAGATCGGGCTCTGCCGAACGGCATTCGCTGATCACCAGCGGACAGCGAGGCGCGAATTGACAGGCATCGGGCAGCGACGTCATCGTCGGCGGAGCGCCCGGGATCGGAACCAGCCGGGTGCCCTGTCGGGAGTCCAGGCGCGGCACCGAACCCAGCAGCCCGACCGTATAGGGCATCCGGCGGTCACGATAAAGCTCTGCAACTCCAGCGATCTCGACGGGACGTCCCGCGTACATGACCAGCGCGCGGTCGGCGAACTCCGCCACCACACCCAGGTCGTGGGTGATGATCAGCACTCCGGCGCCGGTGACGTCGCGCGCGGTTCGCAGCACGTCGAGGATCTGCGCCTGCACGGTGACATCCAGCGCGGTGGTTGGTTCGTCGCAGATCAGCAGGTCGGGATCGTTGGCGATCGCGATCGCAATCACCACCCGCTGACGCTCGCCGCCGGATAGCTCATGCGGAAAAGCCCTCGCCCGGCTTTCCGGCTGCACAATCCCGACCAGCTCGAGTAACTCGACAGCGCGCTTGCGAGCACCTGCTCGGCTGATCTCGCGGTTGTGGACCTTGATCGCCTCGGCTATCTGATCCCCGACGGTGTAGACCGGCGTCAACGCCGACATCGGGTCTTGAAAGACGGTGCCGATCGACTTGCCGCGAATCCGGGACATCGCCTGGTCGGACAGCCCGATTAACTCTTCGCCGTGTAATCGCACCGATCCGGAGACGTCGGTGTGTTCGGGTAGCAATCCGACCACGGCCATCGCGGCAGTGGTTTTGCCCGAACCGGATTCCCCGACGATGGCGACCACTTCGCCAGGGTCGATGTGGTAACTCGTACCGCGCACCGCCGACACGCGCGCGTCACCGGTTTCGAAGGCGACGTTGAGGTCCGTCACCTTCAGCAGGGCCGTCACTTTTGGCGCCGCTTCCTGCGGCGCGATGATCGGCTGCTCGGATCCAACGCGTCGCGCAGGCCGTCGCCGGTGAGGTTGGCGCACAACACAATCAGTACCAACGCTCCGGCCGGGAAGAGGAATACCCAGGGAAATGTGGTGGTCGAAGGAGTGCCGTCAGCGATCAGCGTACCCAGCGAGACGTCGGGTGGTTGAATACCGAATCCTAAGAAGCTCAGCCCGGTTTCGGCTAGCACCGCGAAGCCGACGTTGAGGGTCGCGTCGATAATCAGGATCGAGGCGACGTTCGGCAGGATGTGATGAACAATCACACGCCGGTCCGGCACTCCCATAAACCGTGCCGCACGGACGAATTCACGTTCGCGCAGGCTCATCGTCAAGCCGCGCACCATCCGTGAGCTGACCATCCAACCGAATATGGCCAGCAGCAGGATGAGCCACAACATGCTGCTCGACTGTTTGATACGCGGAGTGATGATCGCGATTATCAGGAAGCCGGGCACCACCAGCAGCAGGTCCACCAGCCACATCATCGCGCGGTCGCGCCAGCCGCCGAAGTAGCCGGCAATCGATCCGACGGTGGCGGCGATGCTGGTCGAGATCAGTGCCACACAAAAGCCGATCAGCATCGACTTCTGCATGCCGCGCAGGGTCCGAGCCAACAGGTCCTGGCCGAGCCCGTTCGTGCCGAACCAGTGCTTGATCGATGGTGGCTGCAGCAGCGCGTGGTAGTCGAGAGCGGTGTAGTTATAGGGGAGCAGCGCCGGCAGCCCGTAGCAGCCGACGAACAGCACCACCAGCAAAACCAACGCCACCACAGCAGGTCTGTTGCGCATGAAGCGACGGATGACCAGGCTCCGTCGCGACGTGAAGGTAGCTGGATTGATGCCGACCCGCAGTGGGGTGGTGTCCGGGGTGGTCTCTTGCGTCATCAGCGCGTCGTCGCCGGCGCGTGTCATTGGCGCCGCTCCTCCTCATCGCTTCGCTCTGCATCGTCGCCGGCGCGTGTCATGACACCCGCACCCTGGGATCCAGCGCCGCATAGATGATGTCAGACAACAGCCCGGCGAATAGCAGGGCGGCACCGGTGAACAGCGTGATCGTCGCGACGATCTGGGTGTCCTGACTCGAGATGGCCTGCACCACCCATTCGCCCATGCCGTGCCAGCCGAAGATCTTTTCGACGAACACCGCGCCGACGACCAGGCCGCTGACCCCGTAGGCGAACAGTGTGGCAAGCGGGATGAGCGCGGTGCGCAAGCCGTGTTTGAACAGCGCACGCCGGCGGGTCAGGCCTTTGGCCCGAGCGGTCCGAATGAAATCCTCACCGAGCACGTCCAGCATCGCGTTGCGTTGGTATCGGCTGAAGCTCGCGGCCGTGCCGAGGGCCAGCGTGAGACTCGGCAACGCGATGTGCCGAGCGCGGTCGACGAGTTGGTCCCAGATTCCGCCAGGCGGAATCGGCGAAGTTTCCCCGGTGTAGGCAAAGATCCGCACCCCGGCGATGTTGTTGATCCGCAGCGCGGCCAGGATGAGCAGGCCGGCCAGCACGAACGACGGGATGCTCAGAATGACCAGCGACAACACGGTGATCACCCGGTCGCTCAGCCGATACTGACGAACCGCCCCCCAGGCGCCCAGGACCACGCCGGTCACCGTCCCCACCAGCGAACCGATCACCACCAGCCGAACACTGACCCCGACTCGGGACCACAACTCTTGGGAGACGGGGTGACCGGTCACCGTGGTGCCGAAGTCGCCTCGGACCACGCCGGCAGCCCACTCCGCGTACCGGATGGGTACGGGTTTGTCCAAGCCGAGCTCAACGGCTTTGGCGTGGATAGCCTCAGCCGGCGGCTGGGGGTGACGCTCGATGAAACTGTCCAGCGGATGAAACGCCGCCGAGGCCAGGCAGAAGGCCAAGAACGAAGCCAGCGCCAGCAGCACGAGGTAATTGAGCAAGCGGCGCAGCAGGAAGCGGATCATGACCGCCGGCCTTGCTTGTCTCGCATGGGGCCAGGGTAAGAGATGCCAGCTGGCAAGTCGCGGCGCGGCGCAAAGCGGCAGCTAGGCGGCGCGGCGGCGAACCTGGGCCCCGCTCAGACACGGGCCGAAACCTTCCGATCGGGCTGAGCCGGACCAGTGAAAATCCGCGCTTTGACGGCTAAAATCACCCACTTGGGTCGGAACTGTGCAGCAAACGACACTGTGACACAAGGAGATTGGCGTGACGGTTACCGATGACTACTTGGCCCACAACGCTGAATATGCAAGCTCCTTCACGGGACCGCTGCCGCTGCCGCCGAGCAAACATGTGGCAGTCGTGGCGTGCATGGACGCCCGGCTGGACGTCTATCGCCTGCTGGGAATCAAAGCGGGCGAAGCACACGTCATCCGCAACGCCGGTGGCGTAGTCACCGACGATGCGATCCGCTCGCTCGCCATCAGCCAGCGGTTGCTGGGGACCCGCGAGATCATCCTGATTCACCACACCGACTGCGGGATGCTCACCTTCAACGACGACGACTTCAAGCACGCCATCCAAGCCGAGACCGGGGTCAAACCGCCGTGGGCGGCTGAGGCCTTCCCCGACCTCGCCGAGGAC
>NZ_JBAPPI010000362.1:0-11526 GCF_049280035.1 Mycobacterium sp.
GCGATGCCCGACGACGGCACGCACGTCGCCGCCAGTCCGCCCGCGATCAGCATCGCCACCAGAACTAGGCGCATGCGCTGCACCCCATGAGCGCACAATCGTA
Source organism: Mycobacterium sp. (assembly GCF_049280035.1). Classification (GTDB taxonomy): domain Bacteria; phylum Actinomycetota; class Actinomycetes; order Mycobacteriales; family Mycobacteriaceae; genus Mycobacterium. Next base: position 104 of record NZ_JBAPPI010000362.1, read on the forward strand.
GACATGCAACTCACGCATTTCGGCCATTCGTGCGTACTCGCCGAGTTCGGCCACACCATCCTGCTGTTCGATCCGGGTACTTTTTCGCACGGTTTCGAGGGCATCACTGGTCTGTCGGCGATTGTGATCACCCATCAGCATCCCGACCACGTCGACGCCGCCCGACTGCCGGCGTTGCTGGACGCAAATCCAGATGCCGCACTCTACGCCGACTCGCAGACCACCGAGCAGCTTGACGTGCCGTGTCAGCGGGTGCAGGTCGGCGACGAGCTGTCAGTTGGTGAGCTGACCATCCGCGCACTCGGTGGACAGCACGCCGTCATCCATCCCGAAATCCCAGTGATAACCAACATTTCATATTTAGTCGGTGACGGCGAGCACCCCGCTCGGTTCATGCACCCCGGTGATGCGTTATTCGTCCCGGACGAGCCGATAGACGTGCTGGCCGCTCCGGCGGCAGCGCCGTGGATGAAGGTGTCCGAAGCCGTCGACTACCTACGGGCGGTTGCGCCGGCGCGGGCGGTGCCGATCCACCAGGGCATCATCGCTCCGGACGCCCGCGGCATTTATTACGGCCGGCTCAGTGAGATGACCAGCACCGACTTCCAAGTGCTGCCCGAAGAAAGCGCGGTCACCTTCTAGGCGATGTCGCTTGCGGCACCGCGGCCGGCGGCGCGGCCCGAGAAGATGCACCCGCCCAGGAACGTTCCCTCCAGGGCGCGGTAACCGTGTACACCACCGCCGCCGAAACCGGCTACCTCGCCGGCCGCGTAAAGCCCGTCGAGCGGAGTCCCGTCGGCCTTGAGCACCCGTGAGTCCAAGTCGGTCTCTAACCCGCCCAACGTCTTTCGGGTCAGGATATGCAACTTGACCGCGATCAACGGTCCGGCCTTGGGATCCGCCAAGCGGTGCGGAGCGACCACTCGGCCCAGGCGATCACCCAGATAACCACGGGCAGCACGGATCGCGGTGATCTGGCCGTCCTTGGTGAAACGGTTGACCACCTCACGATCGCGCGCGGTGACCTCTTCGGCCACCGTCGCGTAGTCCAGCGGCAGTACGTCGGGCAGTTTATTCATCGCAGTTACCAACTCGCGCAATGAGTCTGCACTGACGAAGTCGACGCCCCGATCGACGAAGGCCTGCACCGGGCCCGGCGGGCCCGACCGGGCCCGCGACGACAGCAGCTGGCGGACGCTGCGCCCGGTCAGGTCGGGGTTTTGTTCCTGACCGGACAACGCAAATTCCTTCTCGATGACCTTGGCGTTCAACACAAACCAGGTGTAGTCGGAGCCCGACTTTGCGATGTACTCCAGCGTGCCGAGCGTGTCGAACCCTGGATACAGCGGGACCGGCAGCCGCTTGCCCTTGGCGTCCAACCACAGCGACGACGGCCCTGGGATGATCCGGATGCCGTGCAGCGGCCAGATCGGGTCGTAGTTGGTGATGCCCTCGGTGTAGTGCCACATCCGGTCGCGGTTGATCACCCGGGCGCCAGCCTTCTCGGTGATCGCGATCATCCGGCCGTCGACGTGGGCGGGCACGCCGCTGAGTAGTTGGTCGGGCACCCGGCCCATCCGCTTCGGCCAATTGGCCCGCACCATTTCGTGATTGCCGCCGATGCCGCCGCTGGTGACGATCACCGCCGGAGCATGAAACTCGAACTGCGCAACAGCCTTTCGTGATGACGGAACACCGCGCGGTTCCGATGAGGGTTCCAGGACGGTGCCCCGAACCCCGGTCACCGCGCCGCCCTCGATGATCAGCTCGTCCACCTGGTGGCGGTGCGCGAAACGCACCTTCGGCTGGTCCCGCAACCGCCGCGCGAACATTTCCACCAGAGCCGGCCCGGTTCCCCAGGTGATGTGAAAGCGGGGCACCGAGTTGCCGTGCCCCTGCGCGTCGTAGCCGCCGCGTTCGGCCCACCCCACCAGCGGGAAAATCTGGAGGCCCCTGGCACGCAGCCAGCTGCGTTTCTCTCCGGCGGCGAAATCGACGTAAGCATGTGCCCATTGGCGCGGCCAATAGTCTTCTTGTCGGTCGAAGGCCGCGGTGCCGAGCCAATCCTGTAGAGCGAGTTCGTGACTGTCGTGAACGCCCAGGCGGCGCTGCTCGGGGCTGTCGACGAAGAACAATCCCCCGAACGACCAGAATGCCTGCCCGCCGAGGTTGGCGCTGTTCTCCTGATCGAGAATCAGCACCCGCATACCGCGGTCCACCACCTCGCAGGCTGCCACCAGGCCGGCCAGGCCCGCCCCGACGATGATGACGTCAGCGGTCGGCCCCGCCGACCCAGCTGCGGTATCGCTCATGGCGCTACACAGTAGCGACCCGAGCCGTCAGGCTGCGTCGAGAACCGTCTGAACGGCCCGCCACCGGTACACGGTAGGCGCACAGGCCTGCAGCAATGCCAGGTCCACCGCGTCCAGCATCGCTTGCAGTGGGCCGGGTTTGCGCAGGTGATGGGCCGCGACCGCAACTCGGACGATGCCGTCGCGGCGGCCCACGCGCTCAGCGGAGAGCACCAACATCCGGCACCACCACGGCTCGGCCAGGAAACCTTCTCCGATGCCTAACACTCGTGCCCGCGTGGTCGTCTGCCGGACCAAGTCGGTGATTCCGTGCAGATCAGCCAGCAGTCGAAAACCATTGTGTGGCAGCGCCTTAACCGTTCCGGGCGACGCTGTCCAACCCGGCGGCGCGAACAGCCGGGTGCGCAGTCCGAGGTGCTCGAGCACTCGGTCGGCGGCCATAATTCGCAGGTTGGCCTCATGGGCGGGCAGCGCCGCGAACTCGCCACGCCGTTTCTTGGTGGCGGCCTGGTCATAGCCGTTCAACAGGATTGCGTCACCGGCCGCCCGCCGGCTGGCCAGCCACTCGACGGTGTGCGGGTCACGGTCGAGCCGGTAGCCGCCCTTGAGCCGTGGGGCCACCAGCAACGACACCGGCACCGCTCGGGCGTCCATCTGTGCGCAGAACGCCGCCACGTCGTCCAACGTCCGTTCACAGACCCCGGAGACCGAAACGATCAACTTCCCAGACACACCACAATTTTGACGATGCCAGGTGTCCAAATGGTGACATACACACGGACAGAAGACGTCGATCCGGCCCTGCGACCAGCTAATTCGGCAGCACAGCCTCGATCGCGGCGATAACCTCCGGCGCGTCGGGCACCGTCCGTGGACGAAATCGGTTGACTACCTTGCCACCGGGAGCAATCAGAAACTTCTCGAAGTTCCACTGCACGTCACCGGCCTCGCCGACGGCGTCGGGCGTCTTGGTCAGTTCCTGGTAAAGCCGGTGCCGGCCAGGCCCGTTGACCTCGGCTTTGGCTAACAGCGGGAACGTCACACCGTAAGTGGTGGAACAGAAGGTCTGGATTTCTTCGGCGGTGCCGGGCTCTTGACCCATGAATTGATTGCACGGAACCCCAAGGACCGTGAGCCCGCGGTCACCGTAGTTCTTCGCGAGCTGTTCCAGCGCAGCGTACTGCGGTGTCAGGCCGCACTTGGACGCCACGTTGACCACTAAGACCGCGTGGTCGCTGTAGTCGGCCAGTGACGTCGGACGGCCATCCAGTGTGGTCAAAGCGATCTCGGTCACAGTCATACCCGCCCACGCTACCCCGATCGCACCCAGCGCAAAGTATGTTGGTTAGCTAGCTAGTTTCTCGTTAGTGTGGGGATCATGGTCTCTCCCGCGGCGCCGTCGACCGCCAACAGCGAACCGGCCGCCGGCGACCTGCCTGACTACCCGGATGCTCTCGACGCCGGCCTGCTGCGCATCGCCGGCGTCTGCATTTTCGCCTCGGTTATGGCGATCCTGGACGCCACGGTCGTCAGCGTGGCACAGCGCACGTTCATCGGGGAGTTCGGATCCACTCAGGCCGTCGTCGCGTGGACGATGACGGGTTACACGCTCGCGCAGGCCAGCGTGATCCCGCTGGCCGGTTGGGCCTCCGACAGGTTCGGCACCAAACGGCTGTTCTTGGGCGCGGTTTTGTGGTTCACCTTGGCGTCGCTGCTGTGCTCGATGGCGTCAAATATCAACGAACTCATCGCCTTTCGAGTGATACAGGGACTCGGCGGCGGGATCCTGGTGCCGTTGACGTTGATCATCTTGACGCGCGAGGCCGGTCCGCGGCGGCTCGGCCGGTTGATGGCAGTGCTGGGTATCCCGATGCTTCTTGGCCCGATGTGCGGGCCGGTCCTCGGCGGGTGGCTGATCGGCGCCTACGGCTGGCAATGGATTTTCCGAATCAACCTGCCACTCGGCGTGATCGTGCTCATCCTCGCCGCGGTGGTGTTCCACAAGGATCGCCCGACACCGTCGGAGACGTTTGACTTCGTCGGAATGCTCCTGCTGTCGCCCGGGTTGGCGACACTGCTGTTCGGGATTTCTTCGGTTCCGCGGCACGGCACGTTCACCGACATCCATGTGTGGATACCGGCGCTCATCGGGATGACCTTGATCGCGGCGTTTGTTCTGCACGCGCTGTCCCGTGCCGAGCATCCACTGATCGACCTGCGGCTGTTCGAGAATCGGGCGGTGACGCTGGCCAACTCGGCAATGTTCGTGTTCTCCGTCGGGTTCTTCGGCGCCGTCCTGGTGTTTCCCAGTTATCTCCAACAGCTGCTGCATCAGACGCCGCTGCAGTCCGGGCTTCATCTGATCCCGCAAGGACTTGGCGCAATGCTGACAATGCCGCTAGCCGGGACCTTGATGGACAAACGCGGACCCCGCAATGTCCTGCTGGTGGGGATCACGCTAATCAGTACCGGACTGACCGTATTCGCCTATGGCGCTTGGAAACAAGCTGACTATCTGCCGATTCTGCTGGTGGGACTGATCATTACCGGCGTTGGCCTGGGCTGCACCATGACGCCGCTTGCGGGATCGGCGGTGCAGACCTTGGCGCCCCACCAGGTGGCGCGCGGGTCGACGCTGCTCAGTGTCAATCAGCACGTCGCCGCTTCGGTCGGCACCGCATTGATGTCGGTTATTTTGACCAGTCAATTCAACCGCAGCGAAAGCATCACTACCGCAGAGAAACTCGGGATCCTACGAGGAAAACTTGGGAAACACGGTCCGCCGGCGCCGTCTCACCACGAGGTCTCCCCCGATTTCACCATCCGGCTGATGCACGACCTCACACACGCCTACACACTGGTCATCGTGGTGTCGATCGTCATTGTTGCGTTGGCACTTGTGCCAGTCGCGTTCCTGCCCAACAAGCCACCGCCGGCGGGCAAGCGCCAGACGCCGGTGCCGGCGTACTAGTTGCGCGCTACTCCTCGAAGAGCATCCTCGCGATCCGTTCGACGGTAGCCATCGGATCGGTCGCCTTTAGCCGGGCGTTCACCGCGTCATTGAGCCATAGCATCGAAAACCCATGCACCAGTGACCAAGCCGCCAGCTCGGCACCGGCCGGATCCGCTTTCGCGTGCTGGTCCGGCAGCGACGCCACACCCCGAGACAACTCGGTGCCGGCAGCCGCTTTTGCGGCGGCCAGTTCCAGGTTTGACGGATCGACCAACGACGTGTCGAACATCACTCGATAGTGGCCCGGATGCTCGAGGGCGAACCGCACGTACGCCAGCGCGGCATCGAGGAACCGGGGCCCGGCATCGGCGAGGGCCGCGGCCAACAACTCGAACCCCTGGGCGGCCAGCGCGGTGAATAGGCCGCGCCGATCACTGAAGTGATGCGCCGGGGCTGCGTGTGACACCCCGGCTTCGCGCGCCAGCTCGCGCAACGACACCCGGTCGGCGCCGAGGTCGGAAACAAGGCGTGCGGCCTCGGTCAGGATCGCGGCCCGCAGATCCCCGTGATGGTAGGTCGGGCGACTCATAACGCCACCATAACCGACGAACTTGACAGTGGCTAGTTCTAATCGTAGGCTCGACCGACAGAACTTGTCACTGTCTAGATTGGAGATTGGAAATGGCTCCGTTGATCACGTTGTTGGCGGGCAGCATCGTTGCCCGGCTCGCGGGTTGGGCCGGTGCCGTGTATGTCGACAACTGGGTCAAAGCGATCGCCGTCGGGCTTGCCGCGATGTTCGTTCTGACCGGTGTCGCGCACTTCGCCCCGCCACTCCGCGCTGCGCTGATTGCGATCGTGCCCGCGCAGCTACCGGCAGCCGGCCTGCTGGTGACCGTCACCGGCGTGCTGGAACTCCTTGGCGCGGCAGGTCTGTTGATTCCGGCCACTCGGGTCGCCGCGGCCGTTTGCCTGCTGCTGCTGATGGTGGCAATGTTCCCGGCCAACATCTATGCGGCGCGGATGCCTAATCCGCCCAAGTCGATGACGACGCAGCTACCCCTGCGCACCGCTGAGGAGATCATCTACCTGGCCGCTGCCGTAGTGGTCGCGATCGGCGGCTGCTAACAGCCAGGCATACTGGTAGGCCACCTCTTTCCAGCGTTCGTAACGCCCGCTGATTCCACCATGGCCGGCGGTCATCTGGGTCTTCAACAGCACCGGATTACCGTCGGTTTTGGTGTGCCGCAACGCTGCTACCCATTTCGCCGGTTCGACGTAGTAGACCCTGGTGTCGTGCAGCGAGGTCATCGCAAGGATCGGCGGATACTTCTGGGCGCCGACGTTCTCATACGGCGAATACGACTTCATATAGTGATAAACATCGCTGTCGCTCAACGGGTTTCCCCATTCGTCCCACTCGGTGACTGTCAGCGGCAGCGACGGGTCCAGAATTGTCGTGAGCGGGTCGACGAACGGGACCTGCGCCAGGATTCCGGCGAAAAGATCGGGGGCCATGTTGGCGACTGCGCCCATCAGCAGCCCACCTGCGCTGCCGCCAAGTGCCACCAGCTGCTCCGGTCGGGTCAGTCCGGAGTCCACCAGATGGTTCGCGACCGTGACGAAGTCGGTGAAGGTGTTCTTCTTCTCCAACAGCTTGCCGTGCTCGTACCACGGCCGACCCATCTCGCCGCCCCCGCGCACATGCGCAACGACGAACGTCATGCCGCGGTCCAGCAGCGACAGCCGAGCGATGGAGAACCGTGGATCCTCGCAAATCTCGTACGCACCGTAGCCGTAAACGAGTGCCGGAGCGGGAAATTCGACGTTGGCACGGTGCACGATTGAGATCGGAATCCGGGCTCCGTCAGAGCCGTACGCCCAATCGCGGCGTTCGACATAGTCCTCGCGCCGGTAGTCGCCGAGCACCGGCTGCTCGCGCAACAGGGTGCGCTCGCCGGTGACGAGATCCAGGTCGTAGATCCGTACCGGAGTGACAAACGATCCCGCACCGATCCGGAGCTTCGGTGAGTCCCAATTCGGGTTGGCGCCCAGGCCGGCCGACATCAGCTCGGAGTCGAACGAGATCTCCTCAGGCCGTCCGTAGCTGGCGCCGTCGATGGGCCACAGCTCAATTCGCGGCAATGCCTCACCGCGGTAGCTGACCACCAGATGGCCGGCGAAGGCGTCGACACCGTCCAGTCGCACGTCGTCGCGGTGCTCGATCAGCGTGCGCTGCGCGGTCGGGTCATCGGCAGGTGCCTCCACCAGGGTGAAGTTGACCGCGCCGTCGTTGTGCAGGATCAAAAACCGGTCCTGCCCGTCGACGATTGCGTGTTCCACCGAATACTCGACGCCGTCGCGCCGTGGCAACACGGTGACGAACTCGGCATGCGGATCCGCGGCGTCCGCGTAGCGGACCTCTGAGGTAATCGCCGACGCCGACACGATCAACACATACGCGTCGCTGCGGGTCCGGCCCACCGCAAGCCAGAACCGCTCATCGGCTTCGTGATAAACCTTCTCCGCGGGCAGACCCGAGGCGAGGCGGTGTCGCCACACCGTTTCGGGGCGCCACGCCGCGTCGACCGTGACGTAGTAGACGGTTCGATTGTCGGTGGCCCAGGTCGCTCCGGCGCCGATGCCGACGATCTCGTCCGGGTATTGCTCACCGGTGCGAAGATCCCTGAACCGCAACGTATAACGCTCGTCGCCGACCACGTCGACGGAGTACGCCAGCACATTGCCGTCGGGGCTGATGCTGGCAGCGCCCAGTGAGAAGTAGTCGTGCCCCTTGGCTTCGACGTTCTCGTCGAGCAAAATCTGCTCACCCGGGATCTCGGTGTGCTCGTCGAAGATCGGCGGGTTCCAGTCGGTCGGATCAATCACCGGACACCGGCATTGGACACCATATTGCTTGCCTTCAAAGCTGCGGGCGTAATACCACCAATCGTCGCGCCGGATCGGCACCGACAGGTCGGTCTCTTTGGTGCGTGCTTTGATCTCGTCGAAAATCGTCTGCCGCAACGGCTCGAGAGGGGCGGTCGCCTGGTCGGCGTAGTCGTTCTCTGCTTCCAGATGTGCGATCACTTCTGGACTGGACTTGTCGCGCAGCCATTCGTACGGGTCGACGAATACGTCGCCGTGAAATTCCCGTCGGCTCTCCACCCGCTTGGCGACGGGTGGTGGCGGTAGGTTGCTCATGCCCCCGGCCCGATCCAGTCGTCGAAGCGCAGCCCGGAAATCCGTTCGTATGCCTCGACGTAACGGTCACGGGTGGCGTCGATGATGCTCTCGGGCAGCGGCGGCGGAGGCTTGGATCCCGAGCGGTCCCAGCCAGAGTCGGGGCCGGTCAGCCAGTTACGGACGAACTGCTTGTCGAAACTGGCCTGCACCATGCCGGCGCGGTAATCGGCGGCCGGCCAGTACCGCGACGAATCTGGTGTGAAGATTTCGTCGGCCAGCACCAAGTTGTCGTGCGCGTCGATACCGAACTCGAATTTGGTGTCTGCGATGATGATTCCTCTTCTCAGCGCGTGGTCGGCCGCCTGTATATAGGTCTGGATAGTGCGATCGCGCAACTGATTAGCACGGACCCCACCTACCATCTCGATCACCCGAGGGAACGAGATGTTCTCATCGTGTTGTCCCAGTTCGGCTTTCGTCGCCGGGGTGAATAGCGGCGAGGAGAACCTGCTGGCCTCGACCAAGCCCGGAGGTAACGAGATGCCACAGACCTTGCCGGTCTGCTGGTAATCCAGCAATCCGGAGCCGGTCAGGTAGCCGCGCGCGACGCACTCCACCGGAACCATCTTCAGCTCTCGCACCACCAGTGCGCGGCCAACGACCTCGTCCGGGATGCGCGGATCGTCCGGCGGACCGGCAAGGTGGTTGGGCGCCTCGACGAGGTCGAAGAAGAAAACGCTCATCGCCGTCAAAATCCGACCCTTGTCGGGAATCGTGCTGTCGAGTACATAGTCGAACGCTGAAATCCGGTCGGTCGCGACGAACAACAGGTGATCGGCGTCGATGCGGTAGAGCTCGCGGACCTTGCCGCTGGCTAGGTGCTGGTAGTCGGACAGAGCGGGACGCACCGGGACAGCCTAGCCGGGTGACGATGCAGGCCTGGAAGGCCTGAGGAGGAAGCCGGCAATCAGCCGGGCCGGGTGACGATGCAGGCCTGGAAGGCCTGAGGTGGGGGCACCTCCCGGTGTGTTGGGATCAAGCCTATGAAATCGCGGTTTCTCCCCTACGCCACTACTCCGGGCCGACTGTTGGCGCAGTTGACCAGTGATGTCGTCGTCGTCATCTGGACCTTTATCTGGGTCCTGGTTGGTCTGGCCGTCCACAGCGCAGTGTCGACGATCGCCGCAGTGGGTCGGCAGGTCGAAGGCGGCGCGGGTGGTGTCGCCGACAACCTGAAGTCGGCCGGCCATAGTGCCAATCGCATCCCACTGGTCGGTGACGCGGTCAGCGAGCCGCTCACCGCGGCCAGTAAGGCCGCCCTCGACATCGCCGGCGCCGGGCACAACCTGGACACCACCGCCTCCTGGCTGGCGGTGGTGCTGGCACTGGCCGTCGCTGCGCCGCCGACCCTCGCAATGGTGATGCCCTGGCTGGTATTGCGCATCCGGTTCTTCCGACGCAAGTGGACCGTGAGCACTCTGGCGACCACACCGGCCGGCGAACAGCTGCTAGCGCTGCGGGCGCTGGCCAACCGGCCGTTGCGCAGGCTGACCGCCGTCAGCCCCGACCCGGTCGGCGCGTGGCGCGTTGCGGATCCCGGCGCGATCCGACGGCTCGCCGCCCTCGAACTGCGCTCGGCGGGGATTGCCGTCAGGGCACGCTAACCGAGCAATTCCACGACCAGGTGCCGGATACCGGTATGGCGGTTGCTGCGAGTCCATTCCACCGGCCGCACGACTCGCACGGTGTGGAAACGCGACAGCAGCTCTTCGAACAGCACTCGCAGTTCCAGCCGGGCCAGATTGGCGCCTAGGCAATAGTGCACACCCTGACCGAAACCTAAGTGCGGGTTGGGCTTTCGGGCGATGTCAAATTCATCGGCGCAGTCGAACACGCTGGCGTCCCGGTTGGCCGAGCCTTCCCAGATCTGTACCTTTTGTCCCGCCTCGACCGACACGTCGCCCAGCGTGACGGTGCGGGTGGCGGTGCGCCGCTTGGAGGGCGACGGCGACGTCCACCTAACCATCTCCTCGACCGCCGTCGGCAGCATATCGAGATCCTCACGCAGTGCGCGCAATTGCTCCGGATGTTGCGCCAGCGCCAGCAGCCCACCGCCCACCGAGTTGCGCGTGGTCTCCGCACCGGCGCTGAACAGCAGACTGAAAAACAGATACAGCTCAAGATCCGACATGGCCGGCGCGGCTTCCCCTTCGAAGTCGTCCGGCTTTGCATTCGCGACCACCGATAACAGATCGTCGGTCGGCTCGGCACGCTTGGATGCGATCAGCTCCTGGCCGTATGAGTACATCCGCGACCCGGCCTCCTCGGCGGAGAGCTGCGACAACTGTGACATTGAAGCCGTACGTGCCTCGCCAAAGTCGAACTGGGGCTCGATGGCCTCGAAGAGCCAATGCCGTTCGGACTCCGGCACTCCCAGCAGGATGCAGATCATCTGCATCGGCAATTCGGCGGCGATGTCAACCAGAAAATCGAACGCTTCGCCCGGCACCACCGCGTCCAGCAGCCGACGCGTCCGGGCCCGAAGATCATCCTCGACGAGACGGATCATCCGCGGCGTCAGCCCGGAGCTGACCAGTCGCCGAATCTGCGAATGTCGCGGATCGTCCATCATATTGAGCACCTGGCCCGCGATGGCCAGGTCCTGTAACAGCGTGCCGCCGAACGGCCGGTCACCGCCGGTGACTGATGAGAAGGTCACCGGGTCCTTCAGCACCGCAAGCGTTTCCGCGTACGTTGCGACCGACCAGAAGCCTTCTGAATCGGGGGTGTGCTCGGTCGGCTCGTGCCAGTACACCGGTGCTTCTCGGCGGTGAACAGCGAACAGCTCGTGCGGAAATCCGTTGGCGAAGTTGTCCAGATCGGTGAAGTCGATTTCCGAGAGAGCGCCGGCGAGAGTCAAAGGATGGCACCCGGCGTGTACTTGGCCGCGTCCGGGTAGCGGCCAACTAGCG
>NZ_JBAPPI010000363.1:0-3988 GCF_049280035.1 Mycobacterium sp.
CAGTTATGGCCAAGCGTGGCCGCAAGAAGAAAGACCGCAAGTACAGCAAGGCCAATCACGGTAAGCGCCCCAACTGCTAGACGGGGCGGTACGGGAATCACCCGCTTGCGGGGGCGTTGGGGGACGCCCCCGCTTCCCGTGCGTTAGGCCGTTCGACGCTATCGGCGGATGATCGTGGTCCGGCTGATCTCGAGCCGTAGCCGCTCACGAAGACCCTCGGGAGCTTTCTCGCCGCGGCACTTCGTACCGATCAAGATCTTGAGACGCTCCTCTAGCTCGTGCAAGTGTTCACACGGCGGGCATTCGTCGAGATGCTTGCGGAGCTTCTCTCGGACCTCGGGGTTGCATTCACCGTCGATGAACTCCCATACCATCGCAACCAGTTCGGCGCACTCGGCCTTGATGCGGGGGTCAGCACCTGCTGGGAGGTCACCGGGCGAGAACTCAGTCACGACGACACCTCCTCGGGCGCTTGATCGCCGCGGATGAAACCCCGATCTTTGGCCACATCGGTCAGCAAGGTGCGCAGTTGGCGCCTGCCGCGATGCAGTCGCGACATCACCGTCCCGATCGGTGTATCCATGATCTCGGCGATCTCCTTGTACGGGAAACCCTCCACGTCTGCGTAGTACACCGCCATCCGAAACTCTTCGGGTAATGCCTGCAGCGCCTCTTTGATTTCGGTGTCCGGCAACGACTCGAGCGCCTCAACCTCGGCAGAGCGCAAGCCGGTCGAAGAGTGCTCGGCGGTGGCCGCCAATTGCCAGTCGGTGATCTCCTCGGTGGGATACTGCGCCGGCTGTCGCTGCTTCTTGCGGTAACTGTTGATGTAGGTGTTGGTCAGGATGCGGTAGAGCCACGCCTTGAGATTTGTGCCCTCTTTGAACGAGCGAAATCCCGCGTAGGCCTTGACCATGGTTTCTTGGAGTAAATCCTCGGCATCGGCCGGATTCCGGGTCATCCGCAGCGCGCCGCCGTATAGCTGATCCAGCAGCGGAATCGCGTCGCGCTCGAAACGCGCGGTCAGCTCCGCGTCAGTTCCATTCGAGCGGCTCCGCCCAGGGGCGTCCGAGACCTCGGGGGCTTCTGGGGCCGCTGGAGTCCCAGCTGCCTCCGACTCGGTCGCGCCATCGATGTCGGCCATGTTGAGTAACGCGGTCCCTTCTGTCGCGATGCCGGTGAACAGGTCCATCAACACCGGACCCGTCTGGCACCCGGCCAACTGCTCTTCGCCAATAAGGCTCGTCGCCGTTGACACCCGACTCCCCCTTCCCCAATCTAAAGGCTGCGACCGACAGTGTCTGCTTCGCATCACGTAACAGCAATAATCGTCGCGCTATTTCCGGTCTATTTCCGCCTCCGGCGGCGATTCAATCCGGGCCGCCGATTCAGGCTGGTTGTGAGCAGCGTTACTGTGACGCTCATGTCGCTGAAAGCCAAGACCATGTTCATCTCGGGTGCCAGCCGCGGAATCGGCCTGGCCATCGCCAAGCGGGCCGCCCAGGACGGCGCCAACATCGCGCTGATCGCCAAGACCGCCGAGCCGCATCCCAAGCTGCCGGGCACGGTGTTCACCGCCGCGAAGGAGCTCGAAGAGGCCGGCGGCCAGGCGCTGCCCATCGTCGGGGACGTCCGCGACCCGGATTCGGTCGAGGCCGCGGTGGCCAAGGCCGTCGAGCAGTTCGGCGGTATCGACATCTGCGTGAACAACGCGTCGGCAATCAACCTGGGGTCCATCACCGAGGTGCCGATGAAACGGTTCGACCTGATGAACGGCATCCAGGTGCGCGGCACGTACGCGGTGTCTCAGGCGTGTATCCCGCACCTGAAGGGCCGGGAGAACCCGCACATCCTGACGCTGTCGCCGCCGGTGCTGCTCGGAAAGGAGTGGTTGAAGCCGACGGCCTACATGATGGCCAAGTTCGGTATGACGCTGTGCGCGCTGGGCATGGCCGAGGAGTTGCGCGACGAGGGCATCGCGTCGAACACCCTGTGGCCGCGCACGCTGGTGGCCACCGCCGCCGTGCAGAACCTGCTCGGCGGTGACGAGGCGATGAGCCGCGCCCGCAAGCCCGAGGTGTACTCCGACGCCGCCTACGTCATCCTCAACAAGCCCTCCCGCGAGTACACCGGCAACACGTTGTTGTGCGAGGACGTGCTGGTGGAATCCGGCGTCACCGACTTGTCGGCGTACGACTGCATCCCGGGCGGCAAGCTCGGCGTCGACTTCTGGGTGGACGGCGTCAACCCGCCGGGGTACAAGCAGGCCTAACGTGCCCGGGGCTGCGACACCGGCTCTTGCGGCTCTGATCGCTGCCGGTGTGCCGCATGAGGTCGTCAAGTACGGTCACGATCCCCGCCAACACTCGTTCGGCATCGAAGCGGTCCACGCGCTGACCAAGGCCGGCGGCATCGCGGCTGAGCAGATTTATAAGACCTTGATCATCGCAGTGCCCGACGGGCTCGCCGTCGCGATACTGCCGGCGTCGTCGAAGTTGTCGCTCAAGGCGGCCGCCGCCGCGCTGGGGGTGACCAAAGCCAGCATGGCCGACCCCGCTGCAGCCCAACGAGTCACCGGCTATGTGCTCGGCGCTGTTTCGCCGTTCGGGCAGCGCGCGCCACTGCCGACCGTGGTCGACTCCGGCGCGCTGGCCTGGGACCGGGTGTATTGCAGCGCGGGCCGGCGCGGGTGGCACGTTGCAGTCGCTCCCGACGATCTGGTCCGGGTCACCGGCGCGGTGACTGCCGAAATTCAGGCTTAGTGGCTGCGATCGTTTCAATGTCGGACCGGCGTGACATAATCGAACACATGTTCGACGAAGGATCGGCGCGCAAGTCCTCGCCGGAGGCGATTGCCCGGCTTGATGACCTGTTTGAGCGTCGTCATCCCTCGACCACATCGGTATCGGCGGCGCTGCTGGATCGGATCTGCGCGGCCACGCGGGCGGAGAACCAGGCGGCAGCCGCGCAGCTCGCCGCGATCGGGGAGTTGTTCGGCTACCGGCTCTCGCGCTGCTCGGACACCGAAGAATGGGCCGTGGACACCGAGGAAGCGCTGGCCGCCGAGGTAGCCGCGGCGCTGCGGATCAGCCAGGCCCTCGCCGCTAGCCGACTGCGCTATGCCCGGGCCATGCGCGAACGCCTGCCCAAAATCGGCGAGGTATTTGCCGCCGGCGATATCGACTTTCGGATGTTCGCAACCATCGTGTATCGCACCGATCTGATCACCGACCCCGACGTGTTGCCGGCGGTGGATGCCCAGCTGGCCGTCGCGGTGCCGCGTTGGCCATCGATGACCCGGGCCCGGTTGGCGGGCCAGATCGACAAAGTCGTGGCCACCGCCGACGCCGATGCAGTGCGGCGGCGCAACGAACGCTTGCCCCAGCGCGAGGTGTGGTTCACCGATCTGGCCGGCGGTATTACCGAGATCCACGGCAGCCTGCTCACCCCCGACGCCCATGCCTTGGACAAGCGGTTAACCGCGATGGCGTCCACCGTTTGTGAGCACGATCCCCGCAACCGTGACCAGCGCCGCGCCGATGGGTTGGGCGCACTGGCCGCCGGGGCGGATCGGCTGGGCTGCCGCTGCGGGCGCCGCGACTGCTCCGCCGCAAAGCGACCCGCCGCCTCCCCGGTGCTGATCCATGTAATCGCCGAGCACGCCACCCTCACCGGCAGCAGCGTGGCGCCAGCATCCGAGGTGGGCGCCGACGGGCTCATCCCACCAGAACTCCTCACGGAGCTGGCCGCCTCAGCCAAGCTAATACCGCTGGTCCACCCCGGCGACGCCCCACCCGAACCCCGCTACACCCCATCGCAAGCGCTGGCCGCCTTTGTGCGCTGCCGGGATTTGACCTGCCGCTGGCCCGGCTGCGACCAACCCGCCCACCGCTGCGATCTGGACAGAGAGCATGGGGGTGCGTCACTGCCGGTGGCGGTCTGACTCTGACCTCGACTGACGCCGACTGGTTGTCCTTGTGTGGATTTG